>PAJC01000152.1 GCA_002705165.1 Planctomycetaceae bacterium
CAAAACTCAATGAATTCGCCGGACAACGCCCGAATGAAGTCGTTTTAAGAACGGAACGGAAGACAGGTGGGTTGCTGGAATGTCCATTTAAGTACAGCAAGCACGGAGAGTCGGGTCTTGAAGTAAGCGAGTTGTTGCCGAATCTGGCTCGACATGCCGATGATTTGTGCGTACTTAGAAGTGTCTATACAGATAACCCAAACCATGGTCCGGCGTTGTTGTTGATGAATAATGGCTCGATTACTCCCACGGTGCCTTCGATGGGGTCCTGGATGCTCTATGGGCTGGGGACTGAAAACGAAAATCTACCAGGTTATGTGGTACTTTGTCCCGGCAGGCCGGTTCGTTTTTCAATCTTGTGGAGTAGTGCGTTTCTCCCTTCTGAATTTCAGGGTAGCTATGTCAATCACTCGAAGATCGAGCCCGAGAAGATGATTCCATTCTTGAGAGGGAATAGGCAGACGCTCGAGGCTCAAAGGGAAGACCTCGATTTGCTGGCAGCCTTAAATCAAGAACATTTAAAACTGCGAATTAGTGACCCCCGATTGGAAGGCAGGATTAAAAATCTTGAAACTGCATTTCGAATGCAAACTGAAGGCAGTAAAGCTTTTGATCTTTCTCAGGAAAGTGAATTAACTCGCACTTCGTATGGCGAAGGCCACTTTGCTAACGGTTGTCTTTTAGCCAGACGTCTTGTCGAGCGCGGAGTGCGGTTTGTTCAGGTGTATTACGGGAATGGTCAGCCGTGGGATACTCATTCCAATCATAATACAGCAGTCAAGCCATTAGCGAAGTCTATTGATCAACCGATGGCTGCTCTGATGGCGGATCTGAAGCAACGTGGTTTGTTTGAAGACACACTGATTATTTGGGGAGGGGAGTTTGGGCGAACGCCCGTCTCAGAAAATGGTAATGGCAGAGATCATAATCATTATGGATTAACCATGATGTTAGCTGGCGGTGGGGTCCGTGGCGGTATGGCTTATGGAGCTACGGANGATTTTGGGTTCCGCGCGGTGGAGAACCGAATGCATGTGAATGATGTTCACGCGACAGTACTNCACCTNTTAGGGATGGACCACGAACGCCTGACCTATCGTTATGCCGGCCGTGACTTTAGGCTGACCGACGTCGGAGGAAACGTCGCAACAGATATACTNTCCTAATAAAAACCGATAACTAGAATTCGAAAAGAGATCACATGAACAGGATTNCAATAATCCCNGCTGTTTGTTTGGCACTGGTTTGCCTNTCAGAATTGGACGCTGATGAACTNTATAAGGCTAGNCTGTTGACCAGAACCGGNGAGTTCACCTCGGGNATCGAAGGCCCGGCAGCAGATAACCAGGGCAATGTTTACGCAGTTAATTTNNGAANACAAGGTNCGATTGGCTTGGTGGATAGTAANGGACAAGGNAAGTCCGTNNATACCTTGCCCGAAGGNTCTGTTGGTAANGGAATTCGATTCGATAAACGNGGNAATATGTANATNGCAGACTATCCAAAGCACAANGTGCTGCGCGTGGATGCGAAGAGTGGTACCCTGTCGGTATTTGCTCATGAACCGGAGATGAATCAGCCTAANGANCTNACGATCGATGCCGATGGAAATCTCTATGCCAGCGATCCCAATTGGGGGGCTAGTACGGGGCAGCTTTGGAGAATTTCTAACAAGGGAGTTGTGACGAAGTTGGGCGGTAAGATGGGTACCACAAATGGAATCGAGGTTAGCCCTGACGGTAAAAAGCTATATGTNAATGAATCGGTACAACGCAATGTCTGGCAATTCGACCTTTCGAAAGATGGTGAAATTAGTAATAAGCAACTTCTGAGGAAGTTTGACGAATTTGGTTTTGATGGTATGCGTTGTGACGTGAAAGGGAATCTTTACATCACTCGTCATGGCAAAGGGACCGTGGTCATCCTTAATCCCAAGGGAGAGATATTACGGGAAATTGATGTGCTGGGTAAGCATCCGACTAATCTGGCTTTTGGCGGGGAAGATGGAAAGACCGTCTTTGTCACTGAAGCGGAAAAGACCCGGCTGGTCACNTTTCGAGTGGAGAATCCAGGAGCGACTTGGGTCAGGAATTACAGCAAATAACTAGCCCGACCNATTTCATCAAACCGTTTGAAAGGATGGGNAGAGNTTGGCTTCCTTCGTTAGTCGAAGTGAAGATCAACATCTACAATTGACTTGACAAGCCATTTTCCATCCTGAAGTGTCGTGGCACGGAGGGTGACNGGGATTGTTCCGGAGAGTCGAGTGTCCGCTTTAGTGTTGACTAATAGGGAGTGATGTTGCTGGTCAGCGGCTAATAATACAGGCTCGCAAGAGATCAGGTCCTGCAGAGATTCGGGCATTTCGAGGTCGAGTGTGACGGTTGTTTGTAGCTTGCTACTACGGAGAATGTTAAGAGGGATTTCAACACTGTCGCCTGGCTGCAGGATGAGTTCTTCGGCAGTATGGTTTAGTTTAAGTAGAGCTCCTTCCATGATCATCGTGATACGGGCATCCGCATTCTTGCCGATTTGGCGTACATTACCCTGAGGGTCGGTGACTTCTCCNTATGCGTATACCACCATGCGAGTCGTTCGATCTGTGGTTAACCACTCCGGCATAAAGCACGGGTAAAATACCTCCCGTTGGCCGTTAGTGATCTCAAGGATTGGGCCTGTTATCCCCATCCGGTGTCGTGATTGTTTNCTGGCCATTACCAAACGGACGATTCCAGAGTATCCTTCATGACGATTAAGAATGAAAGGAGCCGGATAAGTCGTACCGCGTGAGACAACTCGCTGGCGATTTTTGTCGATTAGATTAAGCTCAAACGGAGCAGGCATTGTTAACGCAATTAAAATTGATTCGGTTTGTTCGGTAGCCAAATCGGTTGAAGCTAAGTTGCCAGATAAAGGAGCTTTGGANACCACCNTTAGAGCTGCCAATCCGGTCTCTGCATTGGCAGCAGATCGTCCAATAATGCGAATAGTCTGAGCCACCGTCGCNGTGTCAGNNGCTACCTCCAAAATCACATTGGCTTTACCAGCACCGCCTTTAATAANAGGNGNATCTCCCGNCATGGTGATCCCCGCCGGAAGTTTCTCAACTTCCAAAGTCACATCCTCTTTAAAGTCGCCAGTGGANGTGATGGTGACAGGGATAGTAATCTTTCCTCCAAGGTGNGCCTGATATGTCTGGCCCGTTGCCAGTGAAAATCCGGGAGGCTCTTTCTGAATCGTTATTTTGTAGCGGTGGTNTTCGCCGCCAATAGAATAGCCCGTGACAATCGCACGGATGGTTGTGTCGGCTGAGGCTGTGTAAGTCAGTGATGCGTCGATAGTAGATGCGGCGGAATCATCATTCTTAGCGAGAGAGTTTCCTTCGCTGTCTACTAGTTCAAGTTGCAGGTCTAAGTCGCTACCTATTGCCTGACTGCGAGCGTCAATGCGGTAGGTTTCATTTGCNATGACTTGGTAGGAATGNTCAGCTTTTCCGGACTTTGGCAAGGTGAAGGAATCCTTCGGGGACTCCATNGCAGTATCGCTGGACAGCCCGAGGCGATAAACGAAGTGAGCCGCCCCGCGAAAGTCTGCTTCGTGCACAACGATCGAATAGTTTGAGGCGGCTTTAGCTGCGAAGCTGATTTGGAGGTCGCGGCCTTCNGTGTCCACTTCGTCGACTAGGAGTTCTTGTTCTGAGTCATATACCTGAATGGCAAGGTTGATATCACTTCCAAGGCGGCGAGCCCAGCAGTCGATAACTATCTTCTGATCCGATTCTGATTGTAGTTGATAGATATCTCTTTCCGTCAATCGGGAAAGTCGGCCCGAAACACCAATTGGCAGGGTGGTAATCTTCATTGGGCTGTCGCGGAAGCGTTCTTCAGTGATTTCCTGATGTTCACTTACAAGAAAGGTTGCCGTCGACGTCGCTCCATTGGCATTGGCCAGCTGCCAAAACACAAGTCCCGTAGCGTGATCTTTGGGTAGTGTGATGCGCGCGGGGAATTCTCGCGGCAAAGGTAACGCAGAGGCGAAGATACGCGGACCCTCCCAGTATGGGCGGGGTGGGACGAGATGTTGGCCTAGGTTCCCGCTGAGGCTTAATTCGGCGGAAGAATCGTGAACAAATACTTGCATGTCTTGAGTTAAATCAAAGCCACCAAGTTGAACAGAGGTAGCTTGGCCCCGCTCGACAGCTGGTGGAAACAAGTAGCCTAAGCTTGGGGCCTGGCCGAAGGCCGGTCCCGCCAAAGCGGTACAAAGTAACCCTAACAGAGATGAACGAATTGCTCGCATCCTAGTTTCCCCTTAAGCCGTGTTCGCTACGCGATTAGTTCTGAGATCATTGACCCGCCATTCACCAATGGTACCGGCCGTCCAAGAGGAGTCTCGTAGATCTTCCCAGGGTTAATACCCATCAGGCTAAGAATTGTATGGAGTAGGTCCTGAATGCTATATGGAGTTGTTGTCGGGTAGCTTGCTGTTTTGTCGCTGGCGCCGATAACTGTTCCCGGTTGGGTACCACCACCGGCAAAGATGACGGTTTGACACATTGACCAGTGGTCGCGGCCGGCATCTTTGTTGATACGAGGCGTGCGCCCCATTTCACCCATCATGATTACCAGCGTTTCCTCCAGCATCCCACGTTGATCTAGATCTTCGATCAGGGCACTAAAGGCCTGATCTGTTGGTGGAACGAGAGCTTTTTCATGCCCCGTGAAGTTATCAACGTGCGTGTCCCAACTACCATGCGAGATTCCGATGAANCGAGATCCGGCCTCTACAAGCCGNCTCGCAAGAAGACTGCATTGACCAATAGAACTCATTCCATANCGGTCTCGGACAGNTTCACTTTCANCCTGGATCTTGAATGCCTTTTTCGCNTCTGGNCTGGTGACTAGTTCGAGAGCCTTCGCGTAGTAGGTCTGCATNGTTGCGGCCTTNCCATCACTTTTNCCNCCTGCGCCTAGACTGTCGGCGCCCTGCAATAGGCGTTTGCGGCGTTCAAAACGAGTGTTATTGACGCCTTTAGCAATATTNAGATCGCGGACTTCAAANGTNGGCTCNACCGGGTCGGTTTCGATGGTAAACGGCGCGTACTGAGCTCCGAAGTAACCCGGTCCGCCGGCCCCTAGTGGTTCCGGCACTTCGATGTAGGGAGGCACCGCCCCTCGATGCCCCAACTCCTTGGAGACGATCGACCCGAGCGAGGGATAGATTTCGTTAAAAGGAACTCCTTTTGCCTGGCCATCAGGGAAATTCGGGGCGTAGCCGGTCAAGACCCAATGACGTCCGGTTTGGTGGGCATTGTCCCCATGGCTATGGCTTCGCATGATGGTATATTTGTCGGCGATCTTACTGCAGAAGGGCATGATATTACCGATCTGCGTGCCGGGTACATTAGTGGAGATAGGGTGGAATGGTCCACGGATTTCATCGGGGGCGTCAGGCTTAAGATCCCACATGTCAATGTGGCTTGGTCCGCCTTCGAGCATAATAAAGATACAGGACTTTGCCTTTGCACTATTGTTCGAAGCCGCATTAGCTTGCATTTCAAGTAGATTCGGAAGTGACAATCCACCAAACAAACCTGTTGCCCCTAACGTTAAGGCATCACGTCGTGAAACTTTACTACAATTGGTAGTTAGCTTACCAAATGGGATATGAAGCATCGTGAGAACTCCGGTTGAAAATGCGGCGTTAAACATTTACAAAGGTACTTATCGGACGCCAATTTAATTGTACCACCTGCCACACGATACTACTGTATAATCCGCTTTCTTGTCGAGATTGGAAGCTGCGAGCCCCCTCGTTTTAGTGGTTAAAAACGAATTCGCGCGAGTTCAATAGAGCCCAAATGATATCTTCGATAGCTTCCCTGCGAGTTACGTCGGGATCAGTAAAAGCTGTTCGCATTAATTCGAACTCTTTTTCATTAGGGAATCGACTGAAGCAGGCTAGGTAGAGGGTTTCGATAATTTTATCATTGTGTAAAGGCGAATTCGTAAGGCGGCGGGCGGTCCCTTGCCGATGCCGGATTTTGGCAATTGATTCGGGAGCATTCATGAGGTGAAGAGCCTGGGCAATGCTTGGGTCAGATCCTCGTTCGCATTCACAGACACTTACGCGTTGTGGTTTACCAAATACTCGGAAGAAATAATTTGGCATGCGATTGTCCCAAACTTCAATGGCGCGATATCCTACTGGCCAACCATTGAATTGTTCCGGTACGCCGGTAATCTGAGAGATTGCATCAAGCAGTACTTCTGCTGGTAAACTACGCCAGTTGGCATGCGAAAAGTTTTGTTTATCTCTTAAATTGGCTTCATTTGTTACGGATGATAATTGATACGTAGCACTATTTAAGATCAATGCAGACAGTTTCTTTAGATCGAAGTCATTTGCTTTTAGGTAGGCTGTCAAGAATTCCATTAGTGGTTCATTACTAGCTGGATTTGTTTCGCGGATGTCATCCACAGGATCCACTAAACCCCGACCGAAGTAATGAGCCCATAGACGATTGATGATCATTGGTGTCAGAAAAAGATTGTCTTTGTCTGTCAGCCAGGCCGCTAATGCCTCCCGCCGCGTATGGAATGGAAAATCCGACGGGTTGTCGGATTCAACAGCACGAGCCCCCAGGCCAGCAAAAGGAATGTTTAGTCCTGTGCGAGGATGTTTTAAGTCTGCACCATTATCGTCGTAGATTTTAGTGCCAGCCGCCGGTAGGGGCTTGTTTTTCACACCGGAAAAGAATCCGGCAAATGCAAAGTAGTCTTCTTGCCCCCAACGTTCGAACGGATGTTGGTGGCACTGTGCACACTCGATTCTTACGCCCAGAAAAACCTGACTAATACTTCGCGCAAGTTTTTCAGGATCATTGTGAACGAGATACATAGCGGCTGCTGATTCACTATTCGTATTTCCACGCGCAGTCACGATATCAGCTACAAACTCATCATAGGGTCGGTTCGTCTCGAATTGAGTACGGAGCCAACGAGTCATCGCAATCGTTCCAGACGGCTTAATGATTTCTCGGTCTACGCGGAGGATATCAGCCCATTTCATAGCCCAATAGTCAGCGTATTCCGGCCGATGAAGGAGTTGCTCGATTAACGCCGCACGCTTCCCAGGTGAGTGGTCATCTAGAAAAAAACGTGCTTCTTCGACAGTGGGTAGTGTGCCAATGGTATCCAGAAATACTCGACGCAGAAAAACAGAATCGTCAGCGACGGGACTTGGTTGGATTCCGAGGTCTTTTAAACGTGTCCAGACAAGATCGTCTATTTTGTTTTGGGAATTGGGAGGAGTCACGACGTAACGTTGTGGTAATCGAATTCTGGTTGTTTCTATTTTTCCTCGGTAGCGAACGAGAATGGTGGCTTCCCCGGGAACATCGTCGACGTGAACCCAGCCGTCTTGATCGGGGCGCGCGACAGCTTCTGTATTCGAGAAAAACTCAGCTTCTCTTGTGACGCACTGTTTATTTCCACTGGAATCTACGGCGTATACCTGCAGTTGGTGTCCTGTGTTTGCTTCGACTTCTAGGTCTTGCGGATACACTTCGAGTCGTTCGATTCGATTGCCCTCTTCTGTGTCGAGTAGGGCGCCTTCTTTGATCCAGCGATTTAACTGCATGTACCACAGTCCGTTCACGGGGACCTTTCGACCTCCTCCGTGGGGCACTAGTCCGGTTGCTTTACGTAGGATCAGACTGGTGTCGGGGGCGGCGACATTGATTCTTCGACCACGGCCATGTCGCGTAATGGAGTCATGATCAAACGTGTCATCGAAGGCAAACACACTTAGCTTAAATCCATTCTGCCCCTCTGCTTTGCCATGACAACCACCGGAGTTGCAGGCGGCCTTGGTGAGGATCGGTTGGATATCTCCCCGGAAGCTAACGGGGATTGGACTCCTGATTCCCTGCACTTCAACGGGGATTCGCGTAGTCCAAGACCCCCGGCGAACTTCAACCGTGGTCTGGCCTTCGTTTTTAGGAGTGATCACACCTTGGGAGCTAACTTCCACGATCTCATCGTCAGAACTTGTGTAGTCGACGTCGCGTGTTTGGTCTGCCGTCCTTCCACTATCAAGTATTTGAGTGACCACCAGTTGCTGAGAGCTTTCCGGTCCTGTTAAGAGTATGTTGTTGGGAAAAACAACGGGTGGAGATGCAGCCTGTGTGTTAACGGGGTCTAGTAAGAGAAAAAGTAGTGCCGCAACGCCAATTCTTTGGACTAGCAAAATCGGTTTGTAGCGTGGTCCTGGCATCTTTTTATTATACATAATCGCGTTCTCCACCGCCTTAGCGATTCATTCAATGTCGAGGTTAGTTTTACCCTTTAAGGGGTTCTCCGGACTTAAGAGCGTGAACGTGTGTTAGAAAGGAATGTCATCTTTGGGGGGATGCGGTGTCCTGGGTTTGGTTTCTGTTTCATGCGTAATGAGCCCCAAGTCGCGTTGAGGGGCACCAACAAAACTGAATTCTTCTCCCCTGACGGTGAGTCGAGAATGTGCTTGCCCATCAGACTCCCAGCGGCTTTGCTTGAGACGGCCTTCCACCAGGATCGCATCCCCCTTGGAAAGATATTGGGAAATCACTTCGGCCCTCTTTCCCCAAAAAGTGACGTTGATAAAGTGCACTGCTTCTCCCCATTCCCCATTTTGGGTTTTACACCTTTCGTTCACGGCGATCCCTAGTTCGACCAGACTAGTCCCACTGCGGATGTTTTTTAGTTCGACGTCTCTGGCGATTCGTCCCATTAGGATGGTTTTGTTGAATGATCTCATTCGATCGTCCCTTTTTTTCAAGGCCTTTTTTAGTCACACGAAGGAGGATCCCAGATTGAAAGGGATGCTCGCAGAGGTGAGTTACTACGAGAGTAAGAGAACGGAATGATCTATCGTCCGGAAAAAACTTATCGCTTTACGGGTTGCTGATTAACTGCCTGAGTTTGGATTTTGCTTTTAAGAAATGGTCATGTGCGGTGCTTTTAGGCATCTCGAATATTTCTGCAATTTCAGCGAATGACATTCCAAGGAAAACATGACTTTCAAATATGAGACGCAAATCGCCCCTTATCTGGTTGAGCTGAGCGAAGGCGAAATTATGGAATTCAGCC
>PAJC01000153.1 GCA_002705165.1 Planctomycetaceae bacterium
CCACGGTTACCACAAAGCCGTCTTCGTCGGCGAAGACTTCTCCATACATATCTTCAATTTTAGTAATCGCTTCTGTATCGTCTTCCTGTCTAGTTTCTGCAACAGGTTCTTCAATCGGAGAATCTTGGCGTGAAGTTTCTTCTTCAGGAGCAACTGAAACAGGCCCTTCACCACGATCACTTTTTTCATTCTCCGCGGAACAACCAATCCACAGAGTGGCACTCAGAAACAAACTAAAAATCAAAGTAAAGCGAGTCAAACTCATCTAAACAAATTCCTCTACGGTTTTATCGAGGCTAACAAAACAGACGGTAGCCATCACTCTCCGTCTATCTCTTTCAGGTAGAAAACAACTACATCCTTTATGGGTATAGACTGCATAAGCGGTGATTCTTCAGGTTAATCGAGAAGTGTTACTTTCACAATGACAAGAACGCTGACCGCGGGTATATATAGAGAAGTGATATTATTGGTATGCACGTATAACAAATAACCCGAACGAGTACTATTCTCTTGGACTTAGGTTTACTCCTAGCAGTCGCAGCAACCATTCTGCTTGGAATGGCTTTACGAAACATCAGGGCGACGACTCTGTTTGCTCCCTGGTGCTGGCTTTTAGTAACCCTATGGAGTATTGCATTGACTCATACTCTCGGTGGTGATAGCCAGCAAATCACCGACCGTCATTCGGGTCTGTCGCCAGAACGTCTACTTGAGAGTGCGCGGCAGCAATATTGGATAGAAGCCATACAATTTGCCTCGCATGCCCTGGTCTTTTGCCCGTTCATCTCTTTATTGGGTGCTAGGCGGCCGCAGAACAAAATGTGGGAATTCATCGTATTCTCACTTTGGTTAGTCCTGATCCTGCCTGCTTTTGAAACGATGCTGCTGCATCCCGGACAGTTGCCCGATACTCAAGGAATCCGAGCTTGGTTCATGCTCATTCTGATTGGCGTATCTGCGTTGAATATCGTTCTCAGCCGGTTTTGGATCAGTGGCATTCTGATTGGTGCTTCTCAGTTCCTGCTGGTCAATCCTAACCTGCCAAATTGGGCTCATCTAAATTACTCTCATGCCATGGAAGCCGGCCTTAGCCTTGCTATTCTTTCTTTTCTAATCGCCTTCATACAACCCAAGCCAGATCGTTCCAGAATTCGAGAAGAAGATCGAGTTTGGCTTGACTACCGTGACATGTTTGGTGGAATGTGGGCCCTAAGAATTAAAGAAAGGATTAATCAATCAGCTGTAATGTATGATTGGGATCTACGTCTTACCTGGGCAGGTTTTGTGACTGCCGATGGTTTAGAGCTACCGGAAGAGTTACCCGAAGGCACTCAACAGGTTCTGCATCAACATTTCTACAATCTGATGCGAAAATTTGTAGCTCGTGACTGGATCAATATTCGACTTAAGCATCCTAGATCCAAATTAACCGACGAAACAGATAAGCCTGACCTCAAGCCCTAATCAAGCTTTGAGTTTCCATCTCCTTTCAACTGCTGTAAACGCCTTTGCTGCTCCGGAGTTAAACAAGAGTGAATATATTTATCGCGGTCCCGTTCATACTTGTTGATCTGCAGTTTTAATTTCTCAATTTCGACGTAATAACGCTTTTGAACCCAATAAATACGCTGGCGTTGCTGAGGAGTGACAAGCTGACTGTAATAGGTCGGCAATCTAGGCTTAAACCCACTAATGTCCATGCCATTCTGATTTATTATTACCGCTTGCGTTCCCTTTCCGGCCTTGCTGGTTCCTGTGACTCCACTCGCCTCCATCTCCCTTGACGAGGGTCTTCCTGCTTGATTTCCAGCTTGATTTCCAGCTTGATCCCCGGCTTGCTGGCCCGTTGATAATCTCCGACCTGACGAACCAACGTTGGTCATTACCTCAGGCAATACCGACCGTTTCAAAATGGTGCGATCAGCTAGATTATCGCTTAATGCTAAATTGATCCAACCGACAGAGCCTAAGACTATCAGTAACGATCCAGTGGCAACTCCAATAGGCTGCCGCCTTTGTAGACTTTTCATCGCTAGCTCCCTTTCGATTCTTCAACAAATAATTCTCTCTAAAGGGTTAAGAGAGCGAACGAGCCCTTCGTCCGGTAAAAACACAAAAACCTGTGACATTTCTGCCACAGGTTCTATTTACTTTGGAGTGAACAACCTGGCTTTTAAGCAAACGCCTGTTGAATGGGCGTTCCATCTCGGACGATCGTAATGGGGCGCCCCGTCGCTGTGTGGTACTCCTTCAAGTGATCCACTCCCATCGCCTGATAAAAGGTTGCCGCAACATCATCCGGTGTAATCGCTTCATTCGCCGGGCCAGCCGCCTTGGCATCACTCTCACCAATCACCTGACCACCGCGGATCCCACCGCCTGCCATCAACATAAACATACAACGCGGATAATGATCCCGACCACCTTCAGCCGTACGCTCATTAATCTTAGGGGTTCGTCCAAATTCACCTGTTACATAAACCACTGTCGAATCGAGCAAGCCTTTCTCTTCCAAACCTATAAACAATCCTGCCAGCCCCTGATCAAAATTCGGTAGTTGACGATCTTTGAGAGTTGTAAAGTTATCTCGGTGAGTGTCCCAGCCACCATAGGTCAGGGTCACGAATTTCACGCCAGATTCCACCAGACGAGTCGCTAACAAACAACTGGCACCGAAGGAGGAATCACCGAACTTCTCGGAAAAGGTTGGTGACTCTTTACTGATATCAAAAGCCTGACGCGAACGGGGCGAAGTAATCATTGCATGTGCCTGTTGGCTAAACTCATCCAAGCCCTCAAGTAACTGGCTATCTTCTTGCGCTGCCGCAAAAGTATTATCCAGATCGTTTAGCAGTGCCTTGCGTTTCTTTACTTCGGTAACAGTCAAACCGGAACCAAGCGAAACTCCACGAACAGAAAACGGCGAACCGATCGTCGGAGTTCGCCCCGTATTCAGCGGAGCATAACGCACACCAAGAAAACCTGCCCGCTGGTTACTACGAGGAATCGCAACGAATTGCGGAATATCAGAAGGCTTAGACAACTCTTTGGTAATCACAGCACCGTAACCCGGATACTCCAATGATGCCAGTGGACGGTTGCCGGTATTCACATACTCAGTTCCCAACCGGTGAGCCCCCAGTGTGTGACTAACGCCGCGGAAAACAGTAAACTTGTCTGCACAATTGGCAAGATGTGGCAGGTGCTCGCTTATTTCAATGCCGGCGACATTGGTCTTAATCGGATTGAAAGTACCTCGATATTCAGCGGGAGCATCTGGCTTCATATCAAAGGTATCGAGATGAGATGGACCACCTGTCAAATTAACAAAGATGGCGTTTTCAGCCTGAGCCTGAGCTAACTCGCCGGCCTGAGCCATATTGAGATAACCGGCCAGATTCAGCCCCGTCATGCCCGCCACTCCTAAGCGGAGGAAGTCACGCCGCACTACTCCGTCACAAGTCTTGTGGACTGTCATGTTACTATCCTTCTTATCTTTTTCATTCCTGCTTCCGCAGGCTTAACATTGTCTATTGATCGTTTAGTGATTCAACACGAATTCTTTGGTATTAAGTAAGGCCCATAACAGACCCCGGACACCATTAATTTTGTCATCCGCCTGATCGATAAATTCAATACTACGAACCATTTCAGTTTGATTCGGATACCTAGTAAGCGTTCGCAGGTATGCCTGCTCTACAATCTCTTGTTTTTGTTCCAAACTCAAACCGATTTCTTCTGCTGATTTACGACGGGACTCCGGGAGACCGTACTTACCAATCAAACGTCGACGGGATTCCAACGCCGCTTCATATAAAGCTTTGCTGGCAGGATCACCTTTCAACCGCTTCAAACGAGCTTCAATTTTCCTAAGGGACTCTTCATAATTGGGAGGTGGCTTCGGTTGATTCCGAGCCTGCATTTCGAATGGTAAATCATAACTTTTTGCCACCTGCTGAAGCCAACCAGTATTTCTACGGTTCATCAAATCATAGACGACATTATCATTTTGCAAGAACACTGTCTGTAACAATGTCGCATCGGTGGAACGATCACACTCACAATTACTTTCCCGCGTTGAACGTCCAAACACCATCAATGGAAAGGCTTCCGGGGTTCCCTGAAGAAATCGCTCGCTGGAAGTTGGAATGGCGATCGCACGACGCTCCATCTCATTCTGAAAACGCACCGACTCCGCATCCGAGGCTGTCGCCGACCGAATAGCATCCACCGTCACTTCGGCGGGCAAGCGACGAGGCAATTGATGACTGAAGTTCGTCTGATCCTGAACATTAGTTTCATTGGAAACCCAGGTCTGCTGATAGGTGCGACTCATCACAATTTCGCGGTGCACCCACTTCATATCAAAGCCGCTCTCAACAAAACCTTGCGTGAGATAATCTAACAATGCTTTGTTACTGGGGGCATTCGCCAGACTCAAATCATCCGGTGGATCGACAATTCCACGACCAAAGTAATTCGCCCATACTCGGTTTACGAAAGCTTTCGCAAAATAGGGGTTATCATTACCACGCAACCATTCCATGAGAGGCTCACGAAGATCCTTTCCTCGTTCAAATGGAATCGTGATATCACCTAGAATCGTAGCCTCCTCTATTACCTCACCGGTCGGGCGACCGTTTTCCCCGATCTTACGGCCCGGGATNGTGTGAACAACCGGAAATGGGACTACGGAACCTTTACGCATCTCCTGAGTAATCTGACGTCGCAGTTCACCACCTCGCAATCCTTTTAANCCAAGATTATTCAGCATTTTNTTGTAGGTTTCCCGATCTTCCTTAGCTGGCGGAGTCGCACCGAACCGAACGCCTGTAAAGAAATTTGAGAACTCGGCAAAATCCTGCTTCGACCAAACATCAAACGGGTGTTTATGGCATTGGGCACACTGAATACGAATCCCCATAAATGCATAGGCAAAACTTATCGCTCGTTCAGGTGGCAACCGGAATTCACGACGTGCCCAGTAGTACGGCATCGTCTTCATTCCAGAAACATCCAATTCNTCCTGTTGATGGAGACTGGTCATTTCNTTGCAAAACTCTTGATAAGATTGTCCCTGATCCTGAGTTTTACCAAGAATAATACCTTCCGCGAGTTCATCATAAGGAACATTTTGAGCGACACGTTGTTCAATCCAACGATACCAAATCTCTCCAGGNCCGGTTCGAANCGGCGAGGTATTGANTAGCTGTTGATCATTNTTACCCGTAAAGTCACTAAGCTTCGTCGCCCACCAGGCAGCATAAC
Source organism: Planctomycetaceae bacterium (assembly GCA_002705165.1). Lineage (GTDB taxonomy): Bacteria > Planctomycetota > Planctomycetia > Pirellulales > Pirellulaceae > UBA721. The sequence continues at coordinate 5,272 of PAJC01000153.1, forward strand.
CTGGGCTANTTAATAACGCTTCNACTTTCTGAGAACGCTTGTTTGGAGATTGATCTTTGATAAATTCGGCGGCTTCCAGAGCCGTCGGAAGGGTTCCCGAAATATCAAGCGCGACCCGTCGCAGGAATTCAGCATCCGAAGCAACTTCGGATGGAACAATCCCAAGTTTTCTCAATTTCTCAACGACCAACTCATCAACACGAGTTGGCGTCGCAATCGGTGGATACTTCTTGCCCACCAGATTCGTCAGAGGGCGGAGAACCGGAATTGGCACTACCGATTTGTCATAGGAAATCACAATATGAGTATCTCCCTTAGACTCGCCTGAGGTTACCAGNCCATTCTGATCAATTTCTGCAATTAGATTATCATTGGTTTTGTACCGAACCAGAGGGGTCACATCTTCACGAGTTCCATCTTCCCAGACAGCAACCACTTTGAGTTGCACTTTCTGACCCAGTTTCGAGAACTGAATTTCATCTGGCGTGATTTCGACTTCGAGTAACTTCGAAATCGCCTCTTCTTCAAACTTTGCTCCCGTTGCAACCCATTGACGAATCAGGTTGTATTCCCAACCTCCCTTTTCGTAACGTTTGCCACCTTCATGCTCAAACTCATCCGTTGGTTTGTAAATAATCAGGCTCTCATCGGGTGATTGAATATTGATGCGTCGACTGTCTTTTTCTAACAGAGCTTGATGGTCGACGGCAAAATCGTAGCCGAACAGCGACAATTGAAAGCCTCCACGTCCCTGAAAGGAACCGTGACAAGCGCGGCCATTACATCCAAGACGACTCATCAAAGGCACAATGTGGCGTTGNAAATCCGGAATTTCATCNGTCTTCGCATCCNGAAAGCGAANATCAACTGACTTNAATGGTTGAGCNGANTACAAATCTGCAACTGAACCAAATAGCANGGCCGTCAGTATAATAAGTAGATACGAGTGTTTCATCGTATGGATTGCTCCNTTGGATTTCAACAAGGCGTGCNCCGAAGATTNGTTAAGAAAAACAGGNGTCTGACTTTTGGGGACGTCTATTGAATAGTTCGGCTATTTTGTTCTTTACACTATCTTAATAGTGTAATTCATACCCAAAATTAGCTCAATGAGCGAGAAACCGGGGTTCGACGATAAAACAGTGTGTGGTTTTTGTGCAATTCCATCACATTTGGCCCGTTCAAAGGACTTCGCAGCACCCAAATTGTCCGAAAAATAGAAATAGATACTTTTAAGCGATAGGAAAGCTCCATTTGATCGGTCCAGTATTTAATCGGGAAGCACTCGCATTGCCAAGACGGCCGCGGCACTACATCTACCGCGCCGTCTATGTCACTGCGTTATTAATTCTCATGAGTACTTCCTGGATGATTCTTGCTGGCACTCAGGTGGTACAAAACCTAGGCGATCTGGCGAGATTTGGATCGACCTTCTTCCAAATNCTTGCTCCTCTCCAACTCGCGTTACTGATCTTCCTTGCCGCATTCGGCGCAGCCAGTGCCGTCAGTCAGGAAAAAGATAAACGCACGATCATCCTGTTGTTACTAACAAGACTCACCAATCAAGAGTTGGTGCTCGGCAAACTATTCTCCGCATTACTCTCGCCATTACTTCTGGTCTTCGCCTCGATCCCTGTTCTCATGTCGGTACAGTTGTTCGGTGGCGTTTCGGGCAATCAGGTCACCCGCGTGATCATCATTACCTATGCAGCTACGATGGTTGCCGGCTCACTTGGCAGCACTTATGCTCTGTGGCGCGAAAAGACATTTCAAACACTGTCAATCACCACGCTCACCATTGTTCTGTGGTTGGCTTTGTGGGAAGGAATCTATGCACTCGGACTGTCAAATTCTTTCTTGCATTCTCTGGCTAATTGGGCGAGCCCGGTACGTGGAATAGCAGCCGCTATTATTCCAACCATTGGCAGTCAGGCNACGTGGTCTTTTTCCGATCCTGCAATCTGCTTCAGCCTATTTGCCGTTGTGATGACGTTTTTGCTGAATGCAATCGCGATTGCGAAAGTCCGTGTCTGGAATCCTTCACGCGAAGTACGGCGACGACACCAACAGGANGAGGATGTCGTTTCCATTCTCGACAAACAACTCTCTGATGAAGAGGTTAGTCAGATCGCTGAGCAAGCCCGGGCCTCTCATGTTGATGCTATGCGTCGGGCTGGGACTTATGCAGAAGCCAATTCTGAATCACGTCGAGTCTGGGACAACCCGGTCTTATGGCGAGAGATTTGCACCTGGGCCTATGGGCGTAAAATTGTCATCGTTCGAGTTGCTTATGGNTTGATGTTCATTCTAGCACTNGTTGGATTAAATCAATCTCTTTCTGACATAACCAATGGTGTACCACGNGCAGGNCTAAGCTCNATCTTTCCTGCAGCGGCAACATCGCTCGCTCCTCTGTTTCTCGTCAGCCTGATCATCATTAACGCGTTGGCAGTCAACTCGATTACAAATGAAAGGGATGGGCAAGCATTAGATCTACTTTTAGTTACGGACATCTCACCCGCCGAATTTGTTTTTGGAAAGCTGTGGGGGATCTTCTACGTGACGAAAGAGATGATTATTCTACCGCTGTTGATATCGATATATCTGCTGATTCGTGGCGGCATTGACTTCGAAGGATTCCTTTTCCTGCTTACCGGCTTAACAGTCTTAATATTCTTTGTCACAATGCTCGGCGTGCATTGCGGGCTCAATTATGCCAGCAGTAAATCTGCCATCAGCGTTAGCATGGGAAGTGTCTTCTTTCTATTTTTAGGGGTGATCACCTGCATTATGGTGATGATCTCCTTCAGCGGTTCGTTCGAACAACAGCTTGCACCTTTCCTGGCTTTCATTCTGGGTGGAAGTGTCGGGCTTTACGTAGCTCTAGGGTTTAGAAATCCATCCTCTGCTATTTTTTGGTCAACCTTACTGCTACCCTTTGCCACATTCCATGCCATCACNAGTTTTTTCATCGAGCATCACCTTACCAGCGTCATGGTTATCTCTGTTATCTATGGCTTTACAACATTAGCCATGATGATGCCGGCGATTGGCGAATTCGATGTTGCGATGGGACGCACGCAGAGTGCTGANGACTAGTTAGCGGCTAAGTCATGATCGCCTGGACAAGATCATCGTGATAGACAATACCNATCACCTGATTTCGNGGATTGGTAACCCCAGCCACTGGTATTCGGTTCTCTCTCATTTCGGCCAAAGCCTCGGTTAATTGACAGTGGGCTGCAAATGTNGGCAGTGCACAATACTGTTCAATCGTTTGTTGTTCCCTCATTCTCATTTCAATTACCGANATATATCCGACGGCATTCTTACGATGTCCTTCATATACCACCAGCGTTGCCGTTCGAGAAAGCTTTACAGCACGTTCAATTTCCTCCGCGGAGCTATCGACCTGAACCATACTTACCTGTGGCAAAGGTTTCATCAGAGAATTAATACTCGCGCTGCTGCAAGCAAAAAGCCTACGCGTCAGATCGCGTTGCCCATTTGTCAGCAAGCCAGCCATCTCCCCCTCTTGAAATACTCGTTGTAAAGATTGTCGGGCCATCGTNAGTTGGACTCNCAATGGCGTCTCCCCAACNGCAANNTGGAGCAACTTGGCNAAACACCACAGCACGAGNGCGATCGGNGCGAACAAGAANGCAAAAAAAAGAAACAGTGGGCCAATCGTTCGAATGAGGCGATTCGGGGAATCATTAAACGTGCTTTTGGGAAGTAACTCAGCAAATACAAATACAAACGGTGTAAACAGAATAGAAATCAGAAGTTCGGTGTTTTGGTCGGGATATATTGCCTGGCTGGCAAGCACAATCGCGAATGACGTTAAGTAATTGGCCAGATTATTTCCAACGAGAGTTGTCGCAACAAACACCGACGGATTGTTAGTCAGCCAAAGCAACCGTCGTGATATGAAGTCGCCATCTCGGCCATCTAGCACCAATCGCACCCGTGTAACACGGTAAAACCCTGTCTCACTACCACTAAAGAAAGCACTCAACAGCAGGCCCAGTAACAGAAGAATGAAGATCGCCCAGATCATTTAGGCCCCTCCGGAGTACGTGGGTCAATGATCCTCACTTCAACGCGGCAGCGTCCACGTTCTGCTGCTTCCAATACTTCTAGCTGCAGGGGTCCCCAACGACACTGATCCCCCTGAGTCGGCAACGCCTGCAGGACTTCCTGCAATACGCCCTGCATGGTTACATTCCTGGTTTCCGGCAAATCCGCATTCAACAATTTTTCAAGGCGTCGAATCGTTGCTAATCCCATCACATGCCAAACATTATGTTCTATCTTGCGAATGGGTTGTTCATCGATAACACGTCTTGTTCTACTCGGAGTGTCCACAAATACTGCATCGGCAATATCATCAATCGTGATGATACCAATGGTCTCTCCGTGTTCGTTGACAACATTAGCCACCTGACGATCAGCGGACCGTAGTTTTTCATAGACGTCAGCGACACTGGAACACCACGGCACGGCAACCAGCCTTTTCCCCATCTGTGACTGACCAGGTTGACTATCTAATAAATCATCAGCATCTATCGAATACTGAATTTCATCCGAATCTCGCCTGGTTACCAAGACAAAACCACTTGGTGGAAATTGCTCTTTTAAGTCCTGCATGGTAACCGGAGCCCGGAATGTCACAAACTGTCGACGTGGTCGCATCCATTCATCAGCTCTTAATTGCGACAAGTGCACAATATTACGTAACATCCGATACTCGTGCTCATCTAACTCGGCATCCTGTGTCGACAATTCAACCGCACGCTCAAGATCGGAAATCTCTAAATCAGGCTCCGGGTTCATCCGGGGAAAGAAGAGGCGTTTAAGAACAAGATTTGTAAATCGTAACAAAGGAAGCAAAGGATCGACACATTTTACAGCCAGAGCCAAAGGAATAGCTACCAATCCTGCATAACTACGACTTCGCAAAACGGCAAAACTCTTCGGAAACATTTCACTAAAGAAGATTACCAAAAAGACACTTCCGATAGCAAACAGCACTCCCCAACCTGAGCCATCTTGATGGTTTTCCAACTGCATGCCGACACGAGCTGAAATCGTGAAATAGATCATATTGATCACAAGATTCCAAAACAGGACCGCAGACAATAGGCGGTCGGGCTGTTGCATTAGTCGCGCCGCTGTACGCTGGGCTGCATTTCCCGCTGCTAAGAAACGAAGATCCTGACGCTGCAAATAGAAATAGGCAGCTTCGCTTGCCGAGAATAATCCGGAAAGCACGATGAGAACGGCCATCGCAATCAGCCATGGCATGACTTCAGCCCACACAGTCAGTCGACGAACCTCTTCCTAAAATTAAGCCTTGGTTCCAGCAGATGGTCAGTATACCAAAATACCCAACTCAATTTAAGAATCTTAGCGTAGTACGGAAATCTGCTGGCTCAATTGCAACGCACGCTGATGTTTAGGCGATCGTGCCAGTGTCTGCTGGATTGCTAATACTGCATCGGACATATTATTAGCGGCCGCATGCACTTCGGCCAATCGATAGTACGTCTCGACCTGCGATCCTTCCAGTTGAAGCGCTCGC
>PAJC01000154.1 GCA_002705165.1 Planctomycetaceae bacterium
GAATTGTTTACCTGAGAGCGTGAACTCTGTGGCACAGGTCATCGACGAATATGTCTGGTGACGAAATAGGCTGTTGGAATCAGTACCAACAGCGGCAACCAGGCGGCCAGTGAAGGGGTAATNGCATAGCCGCTACTTCCAATCGCATGGCATGTAAAGACAACACNATAGAAACAAATCAAAGCAAANAGGCAGTTGANAATCGAAAAGATGATGCTTTGGTTGCGACCTGATAATACAAAAGGCAAGCCTAAGAGAAGCAGGGTTAGATCCAGTACTGGCTGAACGATTCTTGCATGTAGTTGTACGCGAAGATGGGCACCGTAATCNAAACTATCGTTTTTCAATAGTGCCACAAGATCTTTCGTGGAACTGTATTTGTAGTGGTTGTTTTCGGCGACCAGCAATTCCAGAGGTAGTTTGCTGGTGATGAAAAGATCGTTCTCATGAAGGCTCGGGTCCTCTTTTGCCGTATAAATTACAGTTTGGTCATTTAGCCGGGCAGATTGGTATTTGCTCAATTCATTTGGAACAATCACATTGACTAACTTATATCCTGACCGTTGTTCAGGGTGCTCTTCGTCGGCAGCAATGTAGATCGCTTTTTCCGCTTCGATGATTCGTGGGAACTGTCCCAGCGGTTGATGTAAGTGGAGTCGCGGGTTAATGATCGTTCGGTCAGACATAATGGCATGCTGACCGCCAAACAGAATGTCCGTGCGATGGTCAAACTTTGCTCGGATCGGATCTTTTTTCTGACCACTCCAATTTTGAGCGGTGCGACTTAGGACGTCTTGATAATGNGGTATTACCAGNTCNCGATTGGTAATGCCTAATGCCGCGAGAATAACGGCCATGATAATGAACGGTTTAGCAATCTGTTGGGGAGAAACTCCCATGGAGTGTAGAGCAATTAACTCATGCTTNCTCTGCATTCCGGCAATGGTCAAANCCGCAGCNCCGAGAATGACGGCNGAATTNATCGTATTAAAAAGTGAGAAGCTACGCACTCCGTAATANTGAATGAGCGTGTCNAGAAGGCTGACTTCATCCGGGGTGGCGTTACTGAGTCGATCCAGATTCGTCACCATGTCGATGATGAAGTACATGCAGAACAAGGTCACCAAGATAATCAGGTAGATCTTGGTGAATTGTTTGACCGTGTATCTTGCAAGCAATGACATGGACTTTATTCAGTTTGGCTATCAATAAACAGGTTANTNCCAGGCTTTGATTTGCTCAGACAATATACGCACTCCCTGCTCAATTCCCTCCGCAGACTGTACACCAAATGTCAATCGAATGGTACTGTGATTTGTTGGTTCGCCCTGTGCTGCAAAGCAGTATTCGCCGGGAACGTAAATAACCCCGGCAGCAACCGCACTTTTCAAGAAGGCACCCTGCATGCCTGTATTGATGTGATTTGGCAGAGTTAGCCAAACGCAGAGTCCTCCCTTGGTTTCGTGCCANTGNCACCCCTCTNTATTTCCCAGATGGTCAGAAAGNGCATTGAGCATTGCGTTTCTACGCTTNCTGTANACAGCACGAAGCTTGTCNACGTGCTCAAGCCAGTGCCCATCATTGAGGACAGTTGCCATGATTCGCTGGGCGAGTAGTGGGGCCCCAAAATCAACATTGCTTTTTTGATCACCCAGGGGACCTACCAGATCACGGGGAATGAAACCCCATCCGACACGGATGCCCGGCGAGAATGATTTGGAGAAGGTACCTGCCACGATGGTGTGTTCCAGGTCAGGNTCCCAATGATGAATACTGGGAGTATCNTCTCCCTGATAACGAAGCATGCGATAAGCTTCGTCCGAAATCACNTAGATTTTATGTTCTCGTGACCACTTCTTAGCAATCTCCAGAATTTGTTTACCGCGCTCGGCAGGCAGGGTCGTGCCGCCGGGATTATCAAAGTAAGGAACGGTATAGATTGCTTTGACCTTGGATAATTTGCCTTCCGAATCCAGNTGGGATAAAGCGGCATCGAGCGAGTCGGGGATGATTCCCATTTCGTCAGTAGCGATCCCAAATGTTTGGCCGCCAATGTTCTTGATTGCACCGATAAACACGAAGTAGGACGGCGAGGCACAGAGGATGATATCACCTGGATCGAGGAGAGTATCAGCCAGAAGAAAAAGTAGTTGATTACTTCCGGGTGTGATAAGAACCTGCTCCAGAGATAGATTGTAGTCCGCCTGATCCTCGGCGGCCGTTTGGTTCATTTCGATGGCTTGTCGCAGAATTTCACTGCGTAGTTGTGCATCGCCGAGGTTGGACCCGTATTGTAAAGCGACTTTGGAATTAACGCTGTCACTAAGGACTTTGTTGACAGCTTCTTTGGTGATCTCCGCGGGAAGCGACTCATTGTCNACAAAGCCNGCNGCNANTGAGATGATATTTGGATTTGAAAGTGCCATAGCCATCAATTGGCTAATAGGTTGGCCGGCCGCTTGGAGGGCTCGTTTACTAACGTGTGCCCGAGAGGGATCGTTCATGATCTNTAACTTTTGTAGTGGCAGTTGCGTGACATCAAAAAGAGCAAATTGAATGACTTATTGCTCTTTAACCGTATTCTAGGACAAAACGAAGTTTTCGGAATATAAGAGATGTGTCAATTTCTACGTTCTCTAAAAGATTTATTTTTTCCACCGATTTGCATTGGTTGTCACCAATGTATCGTGGAAGAAAGCCAGAGCTCTGTTGGATTGATCTGCAAGGAGTGTTGTGANCAGTGGTTCGAGAGTGAGGCTCGANCTAAGGGCAGATGTACGTGCTGNGGNTTTCCAATAGCCGTTTNNGCGAAGAGCCCGAATGTTATTCCATTCACTTGTCTGGAATGCCGAAAGTGGGGATTTCAGTTTTCGTCAACTCGTTGTTTGGGTGGGTATAAAGGCCGACTGCAAGATCTTATTTTACAGGCTAAGACGAAGTCTGGCTCGCCAGTTGCCTTTGCATTAGGGCAAGCGATTGGGGTGAGGTTCCATACAAACGTCCCGAAGGTCGTCATCCCCGTGCCGATGTATTGGCGTCGAAAAGTCATGCGTCAGCAAAATACTGCTGAGGTAATCGCTCGGGGAATACGCTCACGGCTCGCTTCGTCCGCTACCCTTGAGATGTGGTCTGTTCGTGCTTCACGGGCAACTCAAAAACAAGGGATGCTATCTCCGGACCAACGACGTGAAAATGTTCGAAATGCATTCCAAGTGACAAAGCCACAAGTGATTTCCGGCCAACGAGTTTTACTTGTGGATGATGTAATGACAACTGGCGCAACGCTGCATGAGCTTACCAATTTGTTATTAGTTCATGGAGCGATTGATGTTGAAGTGGCCGTCGTTTGTCGAGCGGGGGGGGGATACAGATAACTGTCACGATGGATACTTCTGTAAACTAGTNAAAAATCGGACCCTTCATTTTCGTACTCTGGTTGGTCGGTACTTGAAATAGGTGGGTTCCACCTTAACAATAAGGGCACGAGTTTGTTGTCCCTCGGCGGCTTGGTTTAACAGGTAAGGACAGAGGAATTTATGAGTAAGAAACCCCCGAAGCCATTTCGCGCCGCTATTTTGCGCGGTCTGGGAGTCGTGTTGCCTCCGTTACTGACAATTGCCTTGTTTATCTGGGCNTGGTCNATGATCAATAACTACATCCTACGGCCTGTTGATTGGTTAACTCGGACCGTAGTCGTTGCCTCGATAAGCGATATCCAAGAGGAGAGAACTGAAACTGCTAATCATGCGATTCGTGAGCATGGACCGTATATCCCCTATATGGTTTATCAGCAAGTTAGTGAGGATGAAGATCGTGTCGTTGACTTAGCTACTGCNACACCCGAAGAAATATACGATCGTTATGTCACTTTGGTCTATCTCAAGCCCTGGCTGGTAGCCGTTGTTTTCATGGTGGTGTTTATCATTGCCTTGTATTTCATTGGTGAGTTGTTNGCGGCNAAGTTTGGCCGGTTTGCTTTTGCGCAGCTTGAAAAGATAATCAATCGCATCCCGTTGATTCGCAACGTTTACTCCAGCGTAAAACAGGTGACGGATTTCCTCGTGGGTGACCATGATATGGAATTCAATCAGGTTGTAGCGGTTCAATATCCAAGTGCCGGGATTTGGTCGATTGGATTTGTTACAGGGTCAAGTATGCGTGGTGTTCGGGATCATGTCGGTGAAGAGATGATCAGTGTGCTGATGCCGACCTCTCCGATGCCAGCGACAGGGTTTACGGTGACGATACCGAAAAGTAAGACGATTGAATTAGATCTGACAATTGACCAGGCAATTCAGTTTGTTGTTAGTTGTGGTGTGGTTGTTCCCTTCAGTCAGCTTTGTGATGATGCTTCTCNCGGCCAACAGGAAGTCGCGGTACGTCATTCCGTGGAAGCGATGCTCGGACATGATACTGGTGAAACTGACGCCGGCACCGAGGTGGATGATTAGAGATANGAATTTGAGTATCAAATAGAATGATGAATGAAGCGTCTGATCGAAAACTGAGACTAGGAACGCGNGCTAGTGCTTTGGCTTTATGGCAATCCAATTGGGTTGCTTCGCAACTGCGTGACCTCGGATTTGAAGTGGAACTTGTTGAAATTTCCACTCAGGGGGATGTGCGTAGCGGTCCGATTGGTGCNATTGGTTCNCAGGGAGTATTTACCAAAGAAATCCAGCGAGCGTTACTGGAGGATGATGTTGATTTTGCAGTTCACAGCCTGAAAGATCTACCGACGGAGGATATTCCCGGCTTATGTCTGACCAGTGTGCCTCCGCGTGAACGAGTGGGTGATGTTCTGGTAAGTAATACGATCCAGAGCTTTGACGAAATTCCACAAGGGGCCTTAATTGGCACGGGAAGCATGCGACGCAAAGCACAGCTTTTGAATCAACGACCGGATCTCAGGGNGGAAGATATTCGTGGTAACGTGGATACTCGCCTGCAAAAACTGGATGGCGGTAATTATGAGGCAATTATTCTGGCTGAGTCAGGATTGAAGCGTCTTGGTTTGGTGGAACGTATTACTCATGTGATCGATCGCTCGGTCATGATTCCGGCTGTCGGACAGGGAGCCTTGGGGATTGAGTGTCGAGAAGATGATGCTTATGTTCGCCAAGTGCTTGCCAACCTCAATGATACAGAGACGTTTGTTACTGTTACCGCGGAGCGGGCTATGTTGCGATCGCTGCGGGCAGGTTGTCTCGCTCCGGTAGGTGCCTTCGGCCAGATTTCGGAGGGCAAATTACAGTTGCAAGGAGTTGTGCTTAGTGGCACGGGAGATCAACGTGTCGATGCAAAAGCGGAGGTTGCGTTGGCTGAATTGTCGGAATTGGAGCANGTTGATNCTGCCANTACCTTAGGTCANACGATTGCAAAGGATCTTATTAGTCAGGGAGCCACAGAACTTATTTCAGAAGCTCGCGACAANGCCTAAACAGATTTTACCTGAACAGATTTCATAAGTTGCTAGTTTGTTTTTAACTTCTAGCTAATCCGCGATGAATGAGGTGGCGTTTTTTCTTCCTGAGTCTGTTCGTTTTGAATAGCCTGGAAGACTTCTTCGCGATGCACCGAGATGCTTGGAGGTGCGTCGATTCCTAGACGCACTTTATCTCCGCGTACGTCGACTATTTTTATAGTAATTTCTTCTCCAATCATGATGCTTTCATCACGTCGTCGTGAAAGTACGAGCATTGAGAGAGTCTCCAAGGGGATCGGTTTTGCTTTGTTTTATCGTCTGGGTGTACGTAAGGTATCGGAGGTAGATGTAGTGGATACTTGGCCTAAACTGTTAAAGCGAATGTTTTCTTAACAATTGCATGCCGCTTCCTGCACTTATGCCTAACTTGCNGTAGATTCCGTGAGTTCCGNTTGTTCGGATTAATCCTGTTGTCGATTTCCAGCGTGCTGGGGCCCTAGCAAATCCCCTCTCAGCCGTGTTGTGCCTGCTACTTGTCTTTTGGTTTTGATGCTATAACAGAACGTTATTACTGCACCTTTTATGCGGTTAATANCAACACGAAAGCAATTTCGAAACAGAAACCAGTGAGACTATTACTAATGGGAGCCAAGCGTTGAGCGATTCCGATAAAACTTTGATTCGTGTAGGTCACAGTCCCGACCCAGATGACGCATTTATGTTTTATGCTCTGGCCAAAGAGACTATTGATACCGGTGACTACTTGTTCACGCANGAATTAGTAGACATTGAAACGCTTAATCGTCGAGCTTTTGAAGCTGACTTAGAGCTGACGGCCCTGAGTTTGCATGCGTATGCTCATCTGGCAGACAAATATGCNATTTGTGCTTGTGGTGCAAGCATGGGTGATAAATACGGCCCGATGGTCGTGGCTCGTCAGAAGGTTTCTATTGAAGACTGTAAGAATTACACCATTGCCGTTCCCGGAACTTTGACGACGGCGTATTTAGCACTCCGCATGTGCCTGGGTGTCGATTTTAATCATGTGGTCGTACCATTTGATGAAATTCTGGATGTCGTTGAGGCAGGTGAATATAAAGGTCAGTCGGTTGAGGCCGGATTGATTATTCACGAAGGTCAATTGACTTATGGTAGCCAGAATTTGGAATTGATTGTTGATCTAGGACAGTGGTGGTATGAAGAAACCGAATTGCCATTACCTCTTGGGTGTAACGGAATCCGCAAAGATCTCGGTCAGCCTGCGATGGATGAAGTGACAGCATTGCTGAAGGAATCGATTGTTCATGGGCTTGAGAATCGTGCTCCTGCTTTGGATTATGCATTGGGATATGGTCGCGGTCTTGATCGTTCGATGGCTGACGAGTTTGTTGGGATGTATGTCAATGACTGGACGATTGACTTTGGCGAGAAGGGACGCGAAGCAGTAGCAGTGCTGCTTAGGAAAGGCTACGAAGCTGGTGTGATCCCTGTATTGATAGAGCCAGAATTTATCGGTTAAAATCAAATTAGCGGATGATTGCAGATAATAAGGCGACCTTGCTTCATGGCAAGTCGCCTTTTTTTTGGTGATGTGAAAACGGTATTGAAGTGAATAAAAAAAGCCACATGGCTTGTGCCATGTGGCTAAGGTGACCCCTAGGGGAATCGAACCCCTGTTGCCGGCGTGAAAAGCCGGAGTCCTAACCGCTAGACGAAGGGGCCAGCGATTTGTGTGTTTCAGGTAAAATACCCAATGCTTATATGAAATAGCTGATTATGGTTATCGTCAAGTAGGGGCAGTGAATTGGAATTTAATTTTTTGGAAAGTAACCAAAAAAAACGATTTCCCTGCCACTAAATCGCATTACCACAGGCATGGGTGTAGATTTAGGGGTGTCATCATCAGGACTTGCCTGGAGAGACAGCTTAAAGTTTAAGAATGTGGGTGAGTCGATCGTTTACGGATTCTCGGTAACGGCATCTTCGTTACGGTGAATCGCGTTAAAAACTTCCTGTCGATGGACGGGTACTTCTTTTGGGGCATCTACCCCTAATCGCACCTTATCGCCACGAATATCGACAACAACGATTGTAATGTCATCGTTAATGACAATACTTTCATTCTTTTTTCGTGACAGAACTAACATTGCTCAGTCCTTTGGTTAAATATTGTGATGATCCGTTATTCACTTAACGAGGAAAAGTTTGTTAAAAGCGTTTCCCACGTTTTTTAATGTTATTTTAGGTTCCTGAAACGCCTGAGGGCATTTTTGAATTGGTATCAAAATAGCCACTTGGAGCAAGCGTACCGTTGGCATGCATTGTCTACAGGAGTTAATTCACTCTACGACGTGTATGGCGATGGTCAAGAAATACCAGGTTTCTTATTTCGTATTTGCCTACAACCCAGCCCTAATGGCGTTATAACCCTTACAGAAGCTCACTTTTATGTGCTTTCCGGTCCGTTAGCGGTATCCCTGGGGCGAAGAATTGGTGGCTAAGCAATAGCTTTTTAGAGGTTCGTTGGCCTTGGTCGATTGGGGATAGATGTATGGATTGGCAGGCATGTCTGGACTTGGTGGGGGTAAGATTATTCCTCGGCTGTGATTGGAGCGATGTGTGACCTTTGAAATTCTCTTTATCTTTACCTGTTTTCGCGCTTGATGGGGCTATTCTTATGCTACGCAAATAGATATTCTAGTAGTCTTATGGGTTAATTATTGCCCTTTGTCTATTCGCGCGTATATTTTGTTGTTAGTTCGCTTCATCCATGGAACTTCCAGAACAAAGAGTTCGTTTTTCTCAGTCACTTAAACATTGGCTGGGAAATGTCATTGGTGTTTTCAAAACGACAATCAACGGGTTGCTGATTACATTACGTTATTGGCGGAAAACCTATGATCCAGATCGTCGCACTTTCACCGAGCATTATGAATACCCGGAGAAACCTGTTCCGGTAGCTCCCCGATACCGAGGTTTTCATCGTTTCGACCTGACGACCTGTATCGCCTGTGATGCATGTGCCAAAGCCTGTCCGGTGGATTGTATTTACATTGGCAAGGAAAAGGTACAGGTTGGTAAGGGTTTTAAAGTTACCGGCTACACGATCGATTATTCGAAGTGTATGTTCTGTGCTCTCTGTGTCGAGCCTTGTCCAGTGGATTGTATTTTCATGGGCGCTTCTCATGACCTGAGTTGCTACAGTCGTGACGGGACTATTGTGGATTACTCACGGTTGCCTCTCGATGTTAGTTGGGGGCGTGCCACACTGAATCCCGCTGCGGTGGCTCAGTCGAAAGTAATTGTCCAGACTGTCCATCAGGGTCCTAATGAGGGACAGTAGTAAGCTCAGTTGGCAATTCAGGAAATGCAGTTCGCTTAAAGAATAAAAAATGTCTCCAAACCAAACACTAAAGTTGTTCACGATTGAGCAGGCTAATGCTTCGCTCCCATTGGTGCGCGCGATTACGAGTGATTTGGCAGAGTTATCGTCAGTTGTGTTTGAGCGCCAACGTCACTTGGCAACGATTAGTTCCGGACGCGAGTTAGGAGAGGCAACTGACCCTTATGCTGAAGAGGTGGTGCACGAGCAAGCAGAGCTTGAACGGCAGACTGCCCGGCTGCATGAGTTAATTGATGAGTTACGTGCTCTTGGAGCAGAGCCAAAGAACGGACCAGGTGGGCGAATCGATCTTGTTGATTTTCCAGCCGAGAAGGATGGGCGAGTGATTTATCTCTGCTGGCGGCTGGGGGAAGCTTCGGTTGAGCACTGGCATGAAATAGATGCTGGCTTTAATGGTCGCCGAAGTGTTACCGATTTGGTAGTGGAACAAGTTGCCGAAGGGTCTGCGTAAGGCTTCTGAGGGTTAACAGTTAATAAATGGGATCACAATGGTATTTGCACAAGCAACAACCGATGCAGTGGTAGCTTCAGCCGCGTTGGAGCCATCCGTTAGTCTCGTTGGTTACCTGGCATTATTTGTTGGGATCGGCTTGGTTTTCGTTTTTGTCAACCTGTTGGTAGGTCGTTTTCTGCGTCCTCATAACCCACACCAGGAAAAGGGCGAAATCTATGAATGTGGTGAGCCTACGATTGGTTCCAGTTATGTTCAGTTTGACTTGCGATTCTATATCGTTGCCCTGCTCTTCATCATCTTTGATGTTGAGGTCGCTTTCTTCTTCCCGTGGGCAACGGTCTTTGGGAAGTCTGAGCAATTAGCAGAACTGGCAGATGCTGGCGGGGCGGTAGCTAATGCAAAATTGACAGACGATGCCGCTCGTTTACTACAGGAAATGGGCGTGCCTAAGGGGTTGCAGACAATTCCGGCTCAGGGGCAGGAAGCGATCGCGGAAAGTGCCAAAACGTTATCGTACATCACCTTGATCGATATTGGCGTGTTCTTTGTCGTACTCATGCTTGGTTTTTTCTATGTTTGGAAACGAGGGGACCTTGATTGGGTGAAGGCAGTTGTCAATGAACGTCGCCGTGACCGCACGCCGGGCGAGGCATAAGTTAATGCCTGCAAGGCACGCAGAGTGCAAATAGTTGAAGAGTGAAATAAGGTAAAAGAATAAATGAGTGACATTCCACTAGTATCAGAACTTCGGTTGAAATTCGGTGAAGGTATCATCGATGTCAACCTTGAAGCAATTGATGAATGGGTTGAAGTGACCCCCGACGTACTGGTCGATGTTTGTCAGTTTCTTAAAGAAGCTGAAGGCTTCCGCTTTGATATGTGTAACAGCATTACTGTCGTGGATTATCTGCACACGGATCCAAAGAAAGCTGCTAAGGTTGATTGGGAGCCGCATCTGGAAGTGGTTTATCATTTAAGTAGTATTGCTACCAAATTAACGTTGGTTCTCAAGGTGAAAATCCCCCGTTGGAAAAACGGGGTTGAAGGTGACCTGCCCACGGTGCCTTCTGTGGCAGGAGTTTGGGCCACAGCTGATTGGCATGAACGTGAAGCTTATGATTTGTCAGGAGTGAACTTTCTGGGGCACCCGAATCTGAAACGGATTCTTTGTCCTGATGATTGGGAAGGTTACCCACTCCGTAAGGATTACGAAATGCCATTGGAATATCATGGCATTCGGGGACGCTAGTCAGCAAGTGATTGAAAGTAATTGGGCAGTAAAACCAGCAACGGTATTTGTGGAATAAATTCGAGTATGGCCTCTTCAAAGATTGATGATCCTCGCGTAATTGAGTTTGACGTCCGAACGGATGAAATGCTCATTAATATGGGACCGCAGCACCCCAGTACCCACGGTGTTTTGCGTCTTGTTTTGCGTACAGACGGTGAGGTCGTTTCCGATGTTGAACCTCACATCGGTTATCTCCATCGTTGTGCCGAGAAGATCGGTGAGAACCTTACCGCGCGTCAGTGGGTTCCCTACACCGACCGAATGGACTATCTGGCAGCCATGAATATGAACCTTGGCTGGTCACTGGTGATCGAAAAAATGCTCGAGTATGACTTGCCTGAACGGGGGCGTCATCTGCGAGTAATTATTTCCGAAATGGGACGTATCGCCAGTCACTTAGTGGCGATGGGTACCTATGGTCTGGACCTTGGTTCATTTACGCCGTTTCTTTATGGATTCAGAGAGCGTGAAAAAATACTCAATTTGTTTGAAGAAGCCTGTGGGGCTCGACTGACCTACAGTTACCTGACTCCAGGCGGAGCAACAGCAGATTTACCTGCAGATTGGACTGGTAAGTGTCGTCAGTTTCTCGCGGAATTTAAGGAAGTGATTCCCGAATTGCACACATTGCTGACAACCAATTCGATCTTTGTGTCACGAACAGCAGGCATTGGAGTGATGTCGGCCAAGATGGCTATAGATTATGGATGTACAGGTCCCGTGCTTCGCGGTAGCGGAGTCTATCATGACTTGCGTTTTCATGGTGAAGAACGATATACAGAGATGTACGATGGTTATGTTTTTGATGTGATTTGTGCGGATCCTGCAACGGGCAAGTACCCCGAGTCTAATTATGAATTCCATGGTGATTCATTGGATTACCCAGAGATTCCTCGTCAGGCTGTTTTGGGGGACTGCTGGCATCGGTTCTACGTTCGTATGCTTGAGGTTGTGCAGTCTGTCCGATTGGTCGAACAGGCGATTGAAAAATATGAAGCCACTTCAGGTGATTGGGGTACCCCTATCAAGTTGGTACAGAAATTGCCTGTCAAAGAAGCTTATATGGAAACGGAAGCACCGCGTGGCCAAATGGGTTTCTATGTGGTTGGTAACGGAGAATCGATTCCGTGGCGAGTTCGTGCTCGCAGCAGTTCGTTCTGCAATCTTTCAGTAACCGCTCCGCTCTGTCAGGGAATCCTACTGGCAGATATTCCGGCCATCGTCGGAAGCTTGGATGTGGTGATGGGGGAAATTGACCGCTAAAGCGGACAAATTTAGTTGTTATCGATTTAGAGACAATTAGGAATAAGGCCAGTTAAATGGCAGATTTTGTAAATCATATACTTACTTTAGAAGATTCGTGGATCGGATATATTGTGGCTGCATTAGTGGCCGCTGTACTTATCCTGCACGTCGTGGCTGTGGGAGCACTGCTCTTTATTTGGATGGAACGTAAAATCTCGGGCCGCATTCAAGACCGATTGGGGCCAACACGAGTAGGTGGTAAATTTGGTTGGTTGCAGACCCTCGCTGACGGCATCAAGCTGATTGCTAAAGAAGATGTCACACCGGATTTAGCGGACAAATTCCTTTTCAAAATTGCTCCCTATGTTGGCCTGGCGGCCAGCTATGCAGCCTTCATCGCTTTGCCGTTTGCAGACGGAGTTGTTGGTCAGCACGTGAATACGGCGGTCTTCTTTGTTTTGGCCGTGCTCGGACTGGAAGTCTTCAGCGTTATTCTGGCTGGTTATTCCTCGGGTTCGAAATGGTCACTATTTGGTGCGATGCGTGAAGCCGCTCAGGTGGTTAGTTACGAGGTTCCGCTTGGTATGTGTGTTGTTGTCCCGGTCATGATTTGCGGAACAATGAATCTCACCACCATCGCAAATATGCAAGCTGGGTTTTTCACCAATTGGCTGGTTTTTAATGATCCGTTTACATTCCTGACAGCGATTGTTTACTTCACATGTGCAACAGCTGGTGTAAACCGAGCGCCGTTTGACCTGGCTGAAGCTGAAAGTGAACTGGTTGCTGGATTTCATACCGAGTACTCCGGTTTGCGATGGAGTTTGTTCTTCATGGCTGAATACAGTTCCATGTTTATTGTTGCCGCCTTGGCTAGCATCCTCTTTTTCGGCGGTTCACATGGGCCAATTCCGATTGCTGATGTTTTGGGATTGCTTTCGCTCGATAATCTCGGCAGTTCAGATCCAGCTTTTCACGTTTTCAATGAGGATGGTGGTGGTTTCTTTGCTTCATTGAATTTGGAAATAGCGATTGCAAGATTTCTGGGCGTTGCCAACCTTCTGCTTAAAGGTACCATCGGTGTCACTGTCATGATGTGGGTGCGGTGGTCATTCCCGCGTCTTCGAATTGATCAGGTCATGACGATGTGTTTGAAGTACTGTGTGCCGTTGGCAGCAGTTGGATTTCTGGGAGCTACTGCTTGGCAGGCACTTGATTTGCCGACTGGCAATTCGCTGATGAATAGTCCCCGTTATTCACACCACGAACTCTGGACGGCCGATGACAGCGAGTCGACGGTCGAAGAAGCATCGTCGAATGAAGTACAAACTCCTCATGAAGATGATACCCATGCTGCAGCAAAGGCGGTGGAATTAAAAACCGTACCTGTTTCAGTTGTGAAAGGAGGTGAACGATAATGGATTTATTCGCAGTAGCTTGGCCTTATTGGCACCAATTCTTCTTTATCATTTTCGCAGCGACAGCTGTTGGTTTTGGTTTTGGCGTGTTGCTAAGTAAAAATGTCGTTCGCATGGCGTTTTACCTCGTCCTCTCACTCGGCTCGACCGCCGGTTTGTTTTTTCTGGCGGGGGCTGAATTTGTTGGCGCGATGCAGTTGATGATCTATGTCGGTGGCACGCTTGTCCTGTTGATTTTCGGGGTCATGCTGACCGCGCAAAAAGATTTTATCAATATGGATACTCACACACAGGATTGGATCCTGGCAACGATTGTGGGGGGGTCGTTGTTAATGGTTCTATTGTTTGCAGCTTTTGGCGCCGAGGATTGGAACACACCACAGGACCTGACAGATGCGAAAGTGGAAGCTACGAAAGAAGCGACTCCACTGGGGTTGGCTTTAACAGGGATTCGTGTAGATACATTGGGTGAAACCGACGACGCAGTACAGGGTGGTAAAGCAGGTTATCTGATGCCATTTATTATTGTATCGGTTCACCTATTGGTGGTTCTGATTGGCGCGGCCTATATGGCTCGAACCAAAAAGCTTTCACACGCTACGGATGATAAGAGTAGCCGAGCAAAGCTAATGTTGTTCAAGATGGAACACGAGGCAGAACTGTTGGAAGAAGAAACATATGTAGTTACTCATCGAGGGCAGTCAGCACTGAATCCGCTGGATCCTCAGGACGATGAAAACTAGGCATTCACTAAAGAGAGTGATTGGAAATTCAAAATGTTATTGATTGGGACAGTTTCCGTTTCCTGGTACCTCGCAGTAGGAGCCGTGCTGTTTGTGCTCGGCGCCGTCTGTATGGCCACAAAACGTAACTTGTTGGGAGTGTTGATGGGCGTTGAATTAGTCCTCAATGGTGCCAACATGAACTTCATTGCATTTGGAAGTAAAGTACTTCGGCCGCAGGGATCATTAGGGCTGGACGGTCAGTTGATCGCCTTGTTTGTAATTGTCTTGGCAGCGGCTGAAGCTGCGGTGGCGTTGGCGATTGCGTTGAATTTTTATAACAACCACAACACTGTGGACGTAGATAGAGCAAACGAGTTAAACGGCTAATGAATTATCTCCCTACATTACTAGGTGTTGCTGTATTACTGCCCTTAAGTGCGTTTTTTGTAAACCTCTTTTTAGGTCATGCCCTACGGCGCAAAGGACAAAGTAAACTCGCAGCCTTTGTCTCATTGTCGGCAATTGCTGGTGCAGCCCTGCTTTCTTTCATCTCCTTGTTTGTCTGGCTCGCAGCGGAAAACGGAGAAGTTACAAACCGAGCGGCATTGAGTGACCTGAAGAAAGCTAATAAAGAACATCTTCAGCACTTGGAAGAACAGGCAAGTTCTAATGCTAGTCATCATGACCACGAGGACCAGGCTCATGATGTTGAAGGGGAGCAGGCATCCGTTTTATCGGGTGGAGAATTCTATACGGCCTTAGTCGAAGAAGAACATGCTGCCGAAGACGGTGAAGGTCATGACGAGCATGGTCATGACGAGGGTCATCACGATCATCCTGATGGAAATCATGGAGATAGTGCACATGATGACCACGGTCATGCTCATGGACCCACTTTTAAAGCTTCTTCGGGTGAATACTATACGCTGGGAACTTTCGGGGAACTTGAACTTTCGATCGGCTATTACATCGATTCACTGACGATTGCTATGTTCTGTATGGTGACATTCATTGCAACACTGATTCATTGGTATGCATCCAAATATATGGATGATGAGTTACCGGAAAGTAAGCGTGATCATCATGTCGATCCAGAAAAGCACCGTTTTCTCGGTTACTTCTACAATGCGAAATTAACTGGTGGTGATGACCATCACGATGACCATCATGATGATCATCATGATGGTCACGAGCATGACGGTGAAGATGTCAGTGAAGAAGATTATGACTTCGTTGATCATGAAGTCGTTATGCCAGATGGCAGTCATTGCCACCGCAAAGGTCGTTATCCACGATTCTTTCAGGCATTGTCTCTCTTTTGCTTCAGTATGCTCGGATTGGTATTGGCCGGTAATATTGCCATGACTTTTGTGTTCTGGGAATTGGTCGGGATTTGTTCGTACTTCCTGATCGGTTTTTATGTGGAACGCAAGAGTGCTTCGACTGCCGCGAATAAAGCTTTCATTGCTAACCGAGTCGGCGACTTTGGAATGATCATTGGTTTGATGATTTTCTGGACCGGTTTTGGGACGTTTAATTACGACGAGCTATTCGACACAATGAAAACCGCTGGAACGCCAACCCAAGTTTTGGCTTCCTACGGCCATGACCACAATGGAATTGAAACTTCGATTCCTGCTGGTTTTGCGAAACAATTTCACAAAGCCGAAATTCAGGCCTATGCGGGTGAGCATGGTGTATCAGGCGACGAAGCTTTGACGGCTATCAACGAAGTTCGAGCTGAGGAAGAGAAGTCACCACTGGGCTATTGGCTGATGATTGTTGGTGGACTGGGTATCTTTTGTGGTTGTGTTGGTAAGAGTGCTCAGTTCCCGCTGCATATATGGCTTCCGGACGCGATGGAAGGTCCA
Organism: Planctomycetaceae bacterium; assembly: GCA_002705165.1. Classification (GTDB taxonomy): domain Bacteria; phylum Planctomycetota; class Planctomycetia; order Pirellulales; family Pirellulaceae; genus UBA721. The sequence goes on from PAJC01000154.1 coordinate 15,833, forward strand.
ACGCCTGTTTCGGCTCTTGTACACTCAGCAACGATGGTCGCCGCAGGTGTATTTCTTGTGGGCCGATTCTTTCCGATGTTAGTCCCCGAAGTATTATTTGTCATTGCGATTATTGGAACGATTACGCTCTTTATCGGAGCTAGCATTGCGATCGTTGCGACCGACATCAAGAAAGTCCTGGCCTATTCTACGATTTCACAACTTGGCTATATGATCATGGCGCTTGGCGTTGGTGGTTGGGTTGCCGGACTGATGCACTTGTTTACGCATGCCTTCTTCAAATCGTTGCTCTTCATGGGGTCTGGTTCAGTGATTCATGCGGTGCACACCAATGAAATGACTGAGATGGGTGGTTTGCGAAAGAAAATTCCAATTACTGCCTGGACTATGTTTATTGCCTGCCTGGCAATTGCTGGAGCTGGAATTCCATTTGTCCTTGGTACTAGTGGATATTATTCAAAAGATGCGATCCTCGAGCAGGCATTCAGTTGGGGTGACCATAACGGTTGGGGATTTGGTGGTCCCTTCTTCTGGATTGCATTAGGAAGTGCTGCAATCACAGCCTTCTATATGTTCCGTATGTGGTTCATGACGTTTGTCGGTAAGCCACGGGATGAAGAACGATTCTCTCATGCACACGAATATCCTCGAATGGTTCATCCATTGTTGATTTTGTCAGTGATGGCGATTGGTGTTGCCTGGGCAAACCCGTTCTCTCCTGGAACGGAACTTGGTTACCTGTTGGAAGCAGCTCGTCCGGAAGCCGTCGCGGGGCAGACGCTGGCTGGTTTAGGTTCTGACGTTGTCGTGCCCGATGAACACCTGAGCCATATGAGTCGAGTGAAAGTGCCGGTCACATTACTGGCGACTCTCTCAGGTGTGATTGGTATTGCGCTGGCGTTCCTGATGTATGCGACTCCTGCTAATAAGTTCCTAAAAGCTTCTGAAGTGCAGGCGCAATTTGGAGGAGTTCACAACTTCTTGCGGAATAAATGGTGGTTTGACGAGCTGTATGACTTCCTGTTCGTACGACCTTCAAAGGTGATTGGAGGATTTGCCTCAGCCATTGATAAAAACATATTTGATACGATCGTTCACTTCACTGCCCGAGCGGCCAAAAAGGTTGCCAATGGATGGTCGAAGATTCTGGATGGATTCGTGATTGATGGATTCGTTGACTGGTTGGGTGGCTCGGTTTACCGGGTTGGCACTTCACTGCGACGGGTTCAAACCGGAAATCTGCGCCAATACGTGTTATTCATAGTGATTGGAGCAGTGGCAATTTTTGTCTTTGTTAGCTTTATGTGGGATCCGGCTGCGGCCAGCACCAAGTAAGGCATTTTAGAAACTAACTAAACGAAACACTTTTTCCTACAACTCGAAGCACAATGCTTCACCCAAAACTGGAAGAGTAAACACATGTTTATAATAAGCTTAATTGTATTTTTACCAACTCTTGGAGCACTCGCGATTGCCTTCATGCCAAGCAAGAAGGATGAGAACGGTGTGAACGATAAAGAAAATCAGAACCTGTTGCTTGGTGCGACTTTGGCGATTGGTATTCTTACGTTCCTCGTTACGCTGGGGGCGCTTCTCTTCGGTGGGGAAACCGCTTTTGAAGCATCTACGGCATCAATGCAGAATGCATTTAGTGTGGATTGGATTCCTTCGTTCAACATTGCTTACGCAATGGGACTTGATGGAATTAGCCTCCCTCTGATTTTGCTGACCACGGGTGTCAGTATTCTTGCGATTCTGGCTAGCTGGTCCATTAAGAAGCACGTG
>PAJC01000155.1 GCA_002705165.1 Planctomycetaceae bacterium
GAATTTGCGAACACATTTGGAAAGGCTGCGGCTCAATTTTCAGAGAGTGTTGCTACCTCAGAAGTCAATTTCAACTCTTTGTCTAGTAGTTTAGAAGATTCAAGAGCAAGTTTCCTGGCTATTTCTAATGAGTATTTAGAGACTTATAAGATGCTTGACTCAGTAAATGTGGAGATTTCCAGACTTTCTTCAATGACAAATCAAGGGATCTCTGCGCAGACAGAATCAACTAAAGAGATTTCAGAGGCATCGAAGCAGCTAAGGGCAGCACGTCTTGCTGTAGGTAGAGAGAATAAAGAGACCAATGAACTTTCTATTGCTCTTGCTGAGCGGTTGCGACAAGAGAGTCAACACAATCAGGATATTAAGGATTTGCTAGGTCAAAAAATAGAAGTTGATTCAAAAGTAATGAGTGTCATTAAAAGTTCTCTTCAATCTCTTGTTTCAGTTCTGTCAAGCTTAGACCGCAACTCCGCTCCTGTTAATGAGATAAATGAGTTACTGAAAAGGGAATCTTCGAGCATTAATCAAGAAGTGAGGAATATTGCTTCCAGATCTCAATCAATTCTTGACCAAGTAGAAAAAATCTCTTCTGTTGACCGATGAATAAAAAGAGACGAAAGCCTTTGCTTCAAGCCCCTTGGCTTGCTTACACAGATCTTCTAAGTAGCACTCTTCTTATTCTTAGTGTCATAGTAGTGGCAAGTGTTCTTGCCAAGCTTACGAATGAAAAGCCTCCAGTAATTAGGCTTAGTGATGCAAAGGACTATAGATTTCAACGAGGAAGTTTTCTGGTAAGTGATGCCTTCAAAAACAAACTCGTTTCAGAAGAGCTTCCTAAGATTGATAAGGCTGTGCAATGTTATGCAATTGATACTATTGTGATTATTGGCCATACAGATTCTTCGCCAAACGCGGGTGTAAGCAATATGGATAAATACTCTAGCCTTGATAAATTAAGCTCAGAATTTACAAGCGTTTTTGCGGGCTCAAATGCGGATTTAGGTTTGCTTAGAGCCGTTTCGGTGCAAAAGCTTCTTCAAGAGAGCATTGGTAATAAATACAATGACTTAGAATTTAGATCCTACTCCGCTTCAAGTCTTATTGATCCTCCAGTTAGTAATAACTCAAAACTAGATAAGGAAAAGCGAAGGATCGAGATACAGTTAACTCGCCGCAGCAAAGAGTCTGTAATTAATAGATGCTGATTAACTATTGTCTCTGTAGGAAAAGTCCCACTCTGCTTTTAGAAGCCTATGCATTTCAGGGAAGTAAGTCTCGCCAGTCATTTTTACATGCTCAAGATATAGATCGAGCAATACACGTTCTCTATATTCGCGTGCTTTAGTCTGGATCTCTTTTGTCTCTCCATTATTGATAAACCATGATATATCTTTGACAATAACAGGTTGTCTTCTTCGTACCCATACTTCAGGAACTTCCTCAGGCTCTTCGTGAATACTTGGCGGGCCGGCTGGTGGATTAGGAACTCTATTTCTTTCAGAAAGAATCTGCTCCGCAGACAATAATTCCCTATCCCTACTCATTTTTAATAAGGCAGTGTATAAAACTGGATTTGACAAGGATCCCCAGTTGTTCTGATTATATATTGATGATTTTTCACTCTCTGCTATGCCAAGATCTCCAAGCAAAGAGGTAATAGCGCGCTTGGTCTCTTCGGTCCGATTTTCATATGTTTCATTGGAATCGAGTTGATCAGGCATTGGTCCCTCCATTGTTGTTTGATGGTTGTTGTCCTCGTCGTCGAGCTTGTGAAATTGCTAACTTCTCTGAGTAACCGTTTAGCAAGTCTTCCCTCTCATTAAGCATCTGATTGCTGAATGACATCTTCATATCGTCACTCTTAGATTTACTACGTAGCATCAGGACTGAGCCTAAGCTTAGCAAGATTGAGATGATCATGCCAAATAATGAGAAACCCAGTCCAGGAAGCTTCTCCAGATTTAGCAGTTTTGAATAAAACTGCACGATAGAACTTCTAACTAATTCTCCTCCCTCCCTGATCTCGATCTCACCCTTGTCTGTTTCTATGAACTTGCTTTCATAATCTTCCGGGAAGTGAGTTGAGAGAAAGTTGTAAGGCGATAAGCTTCCTTGATCTTTCTTATATATTTTTATCTCCTCTCGTAATTCTGTGGCGGCTTGATTGTCTAACTCTGTTTGGATCCTCTGTCGATTGCAGTCGCCAGGAATGTTGGACACTGCTCCATACATGTTGACTATTTCTTGGACAGACTTACCTTTTATCTCGTCTTGTTGTGCGAAAGATCCTCGTGCTTTCCTGAATGTGGAGTCCCAGCGAAGATCATTTCTTTGCAGCTCTCTTAATTGAGCTTCTGTTGCATCGCAAGCGGACTTGAAATTTTGTAGGACCGGATTTTGAAGAGTGCTTAATTCCTCTAGCTTTAGTGATTTGTCCTTAATACGTTTATTGACTAGCTCTTCAGCATATCCACGGGTTATACCAGCTCGGTTAATCAGAATATCCAGGCCCACACCAGAGAATGCTGTCCGAAGTAATGAGAGCCCAAGAAAGATAAATAGTGCTGTTCTCGCTGAACTCCTTTTCCCTTTGGTTCTATTGCAAGACTCTTTACCCGCAATGTTGCTTCCAGCTGTTAGTCCTAGCGAAACTGCAATTGCTGCGGGTAGTGAGGCTCCACCTAAAAAGTCAGCTAAGGCAAATTCTATTAGTGGATATGTTGTGATTGCATCCCATAGTGTGCTAACTGCCATGATATTGACAGTATTTCCACAGCTTTGATCAAATTCCTGTGAAGCACAGGATTTGCCTCTGATGCTATTTGCCTTCGGCCAAAAGAAATATCGTATTGCTCTTATTGGACCTTTCTCTTGTGAGATAACAGTGTCAACATCTGGATTCTGGAAATTAATCTGTCCAGTTCCGACATCAAATCTCCCCTTTACCTGATCAGCTGCTTCGCGCAGATAGCCAAGGTCTGGTGAGGTGTCTATCCATCTGATGAGCTGAAGTGGGGTGACCTCTACAGCAGGGTCACCTGCTCCACGTGTTGATGAAGGCTCGCTTGTCAATGGACTTCATCATGTATAACCATTCATAGCAGCCAATCTTCGTCATTACAAGTTTCAGGAAACCTCTACTGTTCAGTAGTATTTTTATATTATTTTTTAGCGCATCCTCAACGGTTGTATCAGCCTCNAGNGTNCTTTCNATTGGTGATGGCGANACTGTNNGNGTTTTGGATGGTCAGNAGCGTGTAACTGTCCGTTTGGCATGNATAGATGCTCCAGAGATGTCTCAACAGCCCTATGGAGTCCGGTCTCGTCAGTTTTTACAAGACCTCTTGCCTATTGGATCTGATGTCACTGTGCGAATCCAAACNAAAGATCGTTATGGAAGAANNGTGGCGGAGCTTATCAATAATCAAGGAAATATCAATCAACAAATGATTCGGCGTGGTCATGCATTTGCTTATCGTCGTTATTTGAAGCAGTGTGATTCGTCTGAATATTTGCGTCTAGAGAATGAAGCTAAGAATTTAAAACTTGGTGTTTGGTCGATTGGCTCTGATGGTATTCAGAGACCCTGGGATTACAGAAGTGGTCGATCACAACAAGGAGCTATGCGCCGTAAATATCGCTGTAAGGACATTGGCTCATGGTCTAAGGCGCAGCAATTGCTGCGTGATGGGCACTCATACCTGGACCGTGATCGTGATGGAGAAGCATGTGAAGGTTTGCGATAAGTACCCTTGTCGATTCTTCTAACCGCATCCACGATTAGCTTTCCTATCTTCGACGCGTGAAACAAGAGAAGCTCAAGAAGACGATTTCGATGTCTCCTGAACTTATCGAAGAATTAGAACGTCGCCGTCATGAATGGGGCTTGAGAAGTAAAGGGGAGGTGTTGGAGCGTCTTCTTGGCTGGATGCTTGAAAAGCCTCAGGATTCATAGCCACTGGAGACGTGAGTTGATTTGCAGCGACGCAGGTCGCTATCGCATCTCCGCGACAAGTCCTGGTGTGTGAATGCATGGCCCGAGGGAGTTGTGACCCCTCGGGCTTTCTTATGGAAGGCAATAAATGCAAAGATTCTTTCTTGATACGTTTATGAAACGAGAGTCATTCTCATAATGGCTAAATAAAAGGTCAACTAGATTTTTTGCAATGTTTAGGTCTTTAGCCATTACATGCATAACAGCACTTGTTGCAGGTGCATCCTTAACGGCTAAGACGAATGCACATCATGGCAACCCACATATCAATTATTCACCTGAAGTGGCATCAGAGTTTGCACGTCTAAATAAAATTCAAAAACGTGCTGTTATTGCTTTGGCGGAAAGAGAATGTCTTTATCTATACTATAAGCCTGAAATTTATGGATACGCCAATAGTGCCTACAAGAGAGTTAATGGCGTACTTATAGACAGGCCGCCAAGATTCATGAACAACAAGTTAGATGTCAAGAGTCAATCGGATGTACTATATGAAATAGGAATTGATCCATTCATAATGCAAGAATTTTCTGTAAGGGTGTATATGTGGCTTGCGCAAGAAATTGCTCCTAATTGTAACTATTAACCACTACCAACTAATTCATCGATGAAACTTCTTCTTGTCGCACCACTAGCCGTCTTGATGGCACTCCCTGTTCAAGCGGCTTTACCTGCCTACCAAAAAGACCGACTTAAAGCTTTGGGTGGTATTGGCGCCTCAGTTTGCGCGTTTCACCGTGGATTAATGACAAAGGAACAATCGAATCAAATGGCCAATGCATTCTTGCGTCGGAATCCAGGTCTCGGACCAGCAGCTAACTGGGCTGTGGATACCAAGGATGGTGAAAATGCCATGAGGATTACACTTAAATACTTAGATCCTGGCTGCAAGTCATTTAGAGAAGGCTCTTCTAATGCTTACTTCAAAGAAATCATGAGGTATGTAGACAAATGAATAAAACAACTAGGGCTTTTGTTCTGTTATTTTCGCTATTTACATTGGCTTCGAGTCCGGCAGCTCATTCACAAGAAGCTCAGCTATTACGGTCAATTTTTAGAGCATTTAATTTTGGCGAGAGTCGTATAATTGAGGATGCGCTTACTGGATATTGCAAAGATTCTGACATGGTTATACGTGCATATAGGAATCCCACATTTAAGGGTGCTTACGAAGATGCGATTAAACGTTGCAAGGATAGAAATAGGGATAGAGTTAAAAAAGCATATGCTGAGTACAATGATCAGGAGTTGCAGAATCGAGTTGCTAAAGCAAAGCAAAAATGCAATCGCGAAAGTCAACGCATACAAGATGAATTAAATAGTCTGCCTAATCCAAATAGTATTTATACCGACTACACAGACAAAGAGAGGTTAATACAAAGAAAAGTATGGCTGGAAACCGATAAAGACCAGAATGAATTGGAATGTTATCATTCAATCAATGACATGACATACCACGAAGGCTATTATAGGTATATCAAGAGGGCAATTAAATAGTATCTTGAATTTTTATTGCGTCTAAAATACTATCTGAATAGGTTCTTCCTGAGCAAATGGCGTGGGTCATCCGAACGCTCGTTATTTGTTTAGCGTGGAGCAATTAAAATAGAAGACATCAAGGGACGCGCAGATGCAATTAATGAGCATTAGCGGGGCCGCAAGACATCTTGGGTATAAGAGCCGCTCACAGCTTTATAAGTTGATCGATGATGGCTGGCTAGATGAGCACGTGCATGTGCAGATGCCGAGCGGTCAGCGGTTATTAGATGTGGATGGGTTGCAGGAGAAGTTGCAGACTTTGTGTCAGTGGAGGATCGACAGTGTGTTTCTGAGGAAGCCTGTTTAACGCTTGCGTTTTGCCCTGAGTTTTAAGGCTCGCTTGTTCCGCCATACGGCGAGATAACCGCCGAGACCTAAGCCAACCAGCAGGAGAAGAGGGCTCATGTGTCGTCGGATGGCTGCTTTTTAACTGGAATAACAGCAGATGCGCGGCCTGTTCTGGCTCGCCATCCGTTGTAGTCAGCGACTATTCCACTGCTGGACTCCAAGACCAGGCCAAGGCTCATTAAGGCGACAGCAACTTGCAGGATTGGATCCAGTCGCCAGCCTTGTAAGAACAAGATGGCAGCCGCAGCGGGAAGGCCAACTAGTCGTCCAACCCCAGTAACAAAGCGGAGGATTGTGCTGACAAGAACCTGAGGTGTGGTGTCTGCTCGCCGTGTCAGCAGAAACCAGATTTGGAAAGCAGCAGAAGGAACGCTCACAAGGCAAAGAGCTGCAAGAAGCAGACCGCTGAGCATTGCCCAATTTATGTAAGGCACACATCTGACTCGGTATGCCACCCAGTCTGGCTAGTACTTCACGTATGCCCAACAAAATCGCAGCTTTCACGAGTCGCCATTGTTCGATCAGCCCCACATGGGCACATTGTCGCTCGTCTTGAGTATTGGTCGATCTGGTCTAAACGAAAGAAGCTGTTGCAGCTGAGGAATGTATTCATCAGTTAGTTTGTAATACTGCTCTGCAAGATCTCTATATCTCTGAAGTTTTTCAAATTCACTGGGAATATGCTCAAACATCCAGCCAAAAGCTTGGCCTAGTTCATCGGTGCTTGCATTTGTGTGAGTCTTGTAGATCCGATTGTTGAAGTCAAAGCCTGCACCTCCTTTCATTGCTAACCAGCAATAGTTAAAAGCGGTTTCAAATCCGTTTGGGTATCTACAATCCGAGAGAAGGTACTTGGCATTTCCGCAGTCTGGTTCGAAATCCGGGTTCGGGGCTCGATCACTCGTTTGCGCGAGGTTCAGCCACCAGTCATATATTTTCATCGGCACTTCGACTGGAAAGTCGTAAGAAAGTCCCTCTCTGGCTGGTGGCTCCGAAACAGAGTATCCATCCGACCGTGTATTAAGCATCAGCCAATGAAATGTTCTGGCAATATTTATCTCAATATTTTCAGCATCTGCACCCCATTCGATTTTTTCATCTCTAAAAACTTCTAGATAATGCTTTGGGTCTCTCTTAAGGGGATCATCCTTCTTGGTTATGCCTACCTTCCAGTAGTTGATGCCCTTTTTCATCGCGCTGACTAGATACAGCGTTGTTGATTTGTCGGGGCAAGGATCCTCGTAACGCCACATCAGCTCGCCTGCGCGAAGGCATTTCGAACGGCCTTCCATTCTGAGGTTCGGTAAGAGCGGTGATGGACCTCAACGGTGTGCCCCATCGCTTGAGCGATGTTCGTGTCTGAGATGTTGAAGCTGTGGGCTCGAACGGAGAACGTGTCTCGGAAGGAATAGGGCCGTAACCATTCACCTCGGGCTTCGTATTCCTTCACCAGCTCTTGCCAGTAAGAAAGACGCCGCAGATAGGAGCCGAGGGTTTTGCCGCTGACTGTTGGCGGTAGCGATAGGCGATCCCAGATCTTCACCAGATCGAAGGTGGTGCCGTTCACGGCTACAGGCTCAAGCCACCTTGGCTCGGTCTCTTCTTTGACGCCTGCTCGGTTGTTGTAGGTCTTGCCCTTGATGACGCGGAGCTGAGGCTCGCCGTCGTCATTATTGGCGCGCTTGATGAACGAGATCTCCCAAGGGCGGACGCCAAATACCCTGCTGATCTTCACGACGTTGCCCCATGACTCGGGCAGCAGCTGGATCAGCTCCATCATCTCGTCATCTGTGAGAACTGCTTTTTTTCTGCGCTTGCCATCAGCGCCGCGCAGCTCCAAATAGTCCTTTGGCGGAATCAGGAATGCTTGCGGCTGCCGATGTTCAGAGACTGCAAATTCGACAAACTTTTTTATTGCCAAGCAGCACTCAAGCCTGGACTTCGGCATCTCAATCCATGGTGTGAGTGCCTCGCCCTGCTTGATCCCAGACTTCTGATTGACCCTTTGTTGGGCCAGGACGCGCCTGGTCAGGTCTTTGCCGGTCTGTGCTGCTTTGCGGCCCTGAAGGTGCGCCAGAGCGACGCTCAGATAGCGCCCATAACTTGCATCGAATGTCGTCTCAGCAATTCGATTGCCCTGAGTGAGCTTGTAGTTCTTGAACGCAGTGAAGATCCCGGGCCATGGAGTCACGACCTCTTCAGATTTGTGGTCGCTGACAGCCAGTACTTCAGCGATGGCTGCCTTCAATGTGACGCCGCCTTCCATGACCGGGCCATAGATGCGCGTCAGCAGCCCTTGGACAGGCTGGATGCTGCTTTCAGCCCATGGGTATGGAAGCGTTGCTGATGCGCTGGCTATTCCCGTACCCGTTGGGAACTGCAGCTTTAGCCGCACTTTCCCGTAGTGCTCAGACAAGCCCCATCCGCGCCAGTGTGCGGAGGCTTGCAGTGATCTCTCCCAAGGCTGCTTCTTGGATTGCCAGGCCAAGTTTCGGGATAAATCTCGGGATAAAACTACTCTCCTCGACTCTTCTGCGCAACTGACAAATATCAAGAAATACTGTCTTGCAAGGGATTTGTGCTGAAATCTCTTGATATGACTGACGCTGTTTCAGTGCTATGACCCAAATGACTCGTTGGGGCTGGAAGGCCCCTCAAACCATTCCACCGCAAGAGAAGTGGGCATTACGCCACTTCCTCTAAATCGCAGTGATGCCATAAACGATGCCACTCTCCCTCCGGTGCTGGC
>PAJC01000156.1 GCA_002705165.1 Planctomycetaceae bacterium
AAGGGCATCTCGTTGCCGGATGGGTTTAGAGTGCAACTCAGCGCGGCCGAACCGGACGTTCAGCAGCCGATCGCCATGGCTTGGGACAGCCGAGGTCGGTTGTGGTTGGCCGAGTGCTACACCTATGCCGAGAGTCGGGTGAACTTCGATTTGCAGCTTAAGGATCGCATCCTTATTTTCGAGGACACCAACAACGACGGAGTTTTTGACAAGCGCAAGNTCTTTTGGGATCAGGCATCGCAGCTTTCGTCAATCGTGCTTGGGTTCGGTGGTGTTTGGGCTGCCTGCGCTCCCAATATCCTGTTCATCCCCGACAGGAATGGTGACGACGTGCCGGACGCAGAGCCGGAGGTGGTGCTCGACGGTTTCGACAATGACCGTGTGCGGCACAACATCGTCAANGGGCTAAAATGGGGGCCGGACGGCTGGCTNTANGGGCGGCACGGTATTCTCGCAAGTTCNNATGTTGGTGTTCCTGGGACACCAGTTGAAAAGCGCACTCGTATCAACTGCAGCATATTTCGTTACCATCCAATTACAAAAGAGTTTGATGTCGTCTGCCATGGCACGACGAATTCATGGGGTCACGATTGGGACAGGCACGGGCAGCTTTTTTTTATCAACTCCGTCATTGGGCACCTTTGGCATGCTGTTCCCGGCGCGCGTTACCGACGCATGTACGGCAACCATTTCGATAAGTTCCTTTACGAGCTCATGCCGCAGACCGCCGATCACTTTCACTGGGATCAGGGCAACGAGCACTGGGCCGACCTGAAAAGCAAAGGCATGACCTCGCCCTCCGATGCAGCCGGTGGTGGACACGCACATTGCGGGATGATGATTTATGGTGCGGATAACTGGCCGGAGGAATATCGAGGTCAGGTATTCACGCTGAACTTGCATGGTCGCCGGATCAACCGGGACACGTTGCACCGNCAGGGNNCCGGNTACGTGGGNAGCCACGCCGANGACATGATGCTNACCCGCGACNTGTGGTTNCGCGGCATTGAGCTGGGNTACGGGCCGGACGGNGGTGTATTCGTTCTCGACTGGTCGGATATCGGTGAATGCCACGANAGCGACGGTATCCACCGCACCAGTGGTCGCATTTTCAAGATCACTCATGGNGAAACCAAGCCNNTGAAAAGGGATTTNAGCACACTGNGTCAGCCTCGACTTGGCCNGGCTGCAAACCCACAGCAACGAGTGGCACTCGCGCATGGCGCGCCGCTTGTTGCAGGAGCGCGCCGTCGCCGGGGATGACCTTGGNCAAGCGCGTNAACATTTGTTTGCANTGTGCTCCGNGANCGAATCGATCCCGCACCGTCTCCGCGCCATGTGGGCGCTGCACGCCACNGGCGGNTTGAGTGAGGAGTGGCTGCTGGAACAGTCNAACGACGAAAGTGAGCATGTCCGTGTCTGGGCGATCAAACTGCTGACGGATGACGGTGGGGTGTCAGCCAAGGCGCTGGGCCGGTTTGTTGANATGGCTGAAACAGATCTTGCCGGCTTGGTTCAGTTGCACCTNGCCTCGNCGCTGCGCTTGCTACCCTTGGCCAAGCGCTGGGCCTTGGCTACGCCGCTCGTTATGCATAAGCGCTATGCGGCCGACCCGGTTTTGCCNCTGATGATCTGGTACGGGATCAATCCAGCCGTTGGTGAAGACCGACCCAGGTCCCTTCAGCTCTTGGCCAAGTGTCANATCCCNAANNTNCGCCAGTTCATCGCNCGCCGCTTGGCAGGTGACGCTAGTACAGGTGATAAGAAATAAAAAAAGCGCCGGCGATCACCGGCGCTTTCGACAAAAAACCGTTTCAGTCTATTCGACCACCAGAGTACCCCACATGGAGAAGCCATGCCCGGGATAGGTGCAGACGTACTCATACTTGCCCGGCTTAGCCGGTGCTTTGAAGTAGAGATTGTAGGTGTTGCCGGTTGGCACGAGCGGTGTGGCGGCGAGAATCTTATCACTTTCCGGAACAAANCTGTTTGCCATGCCAGCGGCACCCATCGTAGCTGCCTTGGTGACGATATCCACACGTGAACCCGGCTCGATGAGGAGCAGATTGTGCATCATTGGCATCGGGTCGTTGTTGGTGAAGGCGAGTTCCACGCCAGCACCGGCCTTGACCTTGAGTTGTAGCTTGTCAAATTTCATCGGGGGAGTCACGCCGAGCGTGAGCTTGGTATCGATCTTGAACGGNGGGCCTTCTTTCACCGGAGCCTTCTGGATTTTTTCGATTTCTGGCAGTAGTTCCTTTGGTGCGTTGGAGAGGGCCTCCTTNCGGAAATTATTCAAGAATCCGGCGAAGCTGTGGCCCCCCTTGAAGCTCTCGGCTTTTCTATACCAGCGGAAGTACTGGAGCCACTGCTTGTCGGTCCAGTGTTTCTTCAGGTTACGCAGCTCCTTGGCGTAGTGAATCTGGTCACGCTGTGGAGAGGAGGCTGCTGTGGCGGCAAAAGCGCTGGCGTAGCCGGCGTTACGGGAGAGGAGTTCGTTGCTCCAATTGTGCTTGGCTTGGTCGGTNCTNTGAGACATGAGCGCTAGNGTTTTACTGACGACATTTGGTGACTCCAGATAGACGAGCAAAGTGCATAACTCGTGGTTGATCGAAGTAATCGGGGCTGGGTAGATAGGGTCAAGNTTCTTCNCCACNGAGGNNGCAACCGTAGCGGATGGTTTGCCCATGCGAATGAACGCGAGTTGGTAGACGCGCACTAGTTCGGCCTGCTGTGCCGGATTCAATTCAGCCCAGTTCAAGCGGTTGAGTGCTTTGACAAGTTTGCCTTGGAGACTGGCATCGCCCTGGCGGGCGAGGGCGCAGAGCGCGGTCAATGATGCTTGGGTATCCTTCTCGGTCAAGGCNTTGGCCTGCCATTCGGAGGCCGGTTGAAGCTCAATAGCGATTCGTGCGGCCCAGCGGATGTGGCGGTCCTTGTGGCCGAGGTGTTTCCACGCCTTCGCCACGGCGCCAGNCGTGTTGGGCTTGTGCAACGCCTCGAGGGTGCGTCGCAATTTGCGCTCGGCAGAGTGCGAGGATTTGGCATTGATCGGTTTGGTGCTCTCGTGACCGATATAAGTGACGCGGTGCAGGGCNCTTTGGCCGCCGCGTCCACCAACGGTGTAATACATCGCGCCGTCATACGGGTTAATCACGGCATCGGTCATGCGCATCTGCGAACTGGCCACGAATTCCTCACGCTCGGCAGTGTAGGNGGAGCCNGACGGTGTGAGAAACATCGCGGACATGGTGCCGTAGGTCCAATCNAGACAGTAAATGGCGTTTTGATACTTGGGAGGGAACTTCGCACCCAGGCCCGAGGTCACACCCACTGGGGAGCCGGGGCCGATGTCATAGGCCGGGGGAAGGGTATCGGGATACCACTGCGGCCATTTTCCGGTGCCGGTACGCCAACCAAAGTCTGCGCCGCTGGTGACGTGATACAATCTCGTTGGCCGATACCAAGGTGTGCCTACGTCCCACTCCATGTCGGCGTCATAGGCGAATAACTCCCCATCGATGTTGAACGCCATATCGTATTGATTGCGGAAACCAATCGCAACCGTTTCCCAGTTTTTGCCGTCTTTGTCGAANCGGGCGATCCAGCCCCCGGGCGCGCGAATGCTTGCNGCATGGCCGCGGGCATCGGGCAGTCGCTTTAGCAGCAGGTCTTCATCCCAATTAGTGGGCACCATGGAGCTGTCCGTGCTGGGCAGCTTGGTGTGGTTGCCNCCTATGACATATATATGTTCCTTGTTCGGGCTGAGCACGAGGGCGTGNGGTCCGTGTTCGCCACCACCCTGCATCGGTTTGAGGTATTCGTCCTTATCATACTGATCGTCGCCATTAGTNTCGGTGAGGCGATGGACGCCGGCGTTTNTGCCGTTGATGTTCACCCACAACGCGCCATGCGCGTGGAGCAACCCCTGTGCGCTGGATATGTTGATATTTAGTTTCTCTACCTTGACTTCGTCGCCGCGCGGATCGATTCGGTACAGGCCCTTGTCGCCCTGGTCGCTGGCGATTATGCGGCCCTTGTTGTCCACGCAGACGGCGACCCACGATCCCTGCGAGCCTTTCGGAACGGTGTAGAGTAGTTCAGATTTGAAGCCCTTGGCCAGCTTGAGGTCAGCCGGGTTGCTTTTCTTGAGGTCAGTGCCGCCCAGTTGGGCCAGCGCTAATACGTTGCCCCAAGGGTTGTCCCCTAGCGTGCCGGTTTGCGTAGCGGTCTTCCAGTCCTTGGCATCAAAACCAAACAAATTCCAACCCTTNGCCTCCTTGTTTGTAGAGCGCCAGGTGCTGTCGGTGGCGTACAATTTATGGCGGTCGGTGACGCTAACCACCTCAAGTTTCCCCACTAATCCGGCGACGCCCTCGAGATTCCATGCCTTGACGGCGATCAGGTTCATTCCCGGTTTGAGGTGTTTGTTGACATCAGTCCTTTGCGCATTGCCCCACTCGCTACCGACCAACACTTTCTTTCCGTTGACGAAGGCTTCAAACCCGTTATCGCAGGACATGGTAAGGTTAGCTGACTTGGTTTCCTTATTGATGCGGATTTTTTTACGNAAAAAAACCTTTTCACCATCCTTGGCGTTTTTGGAATNCCAAATCCATTTGGGTGTATTCGCGGTGGTGCTGATAATGGTCACGAGCAAAANTCCGGCCGTGAGCAGCNGNTTGNTTAGGCTNCNCCCTAATACGTTGTGTTGGAATNACATNGCCTTTAATTNTAGANGNTTTGCNCCAAANGNCCAGTAAAAATNCNGAAAATTGAATCGCCACAAGCGTCGAGTTATACTTCTCTAAGTGCGTGTATCCATCGTCATTCCGGCCTTTAACGAGGCGAATTATTTACCCNNAACGNTAGGAGCGGCCCACGAGGCGCGAGCTGTGCTTGCCCAAGCGGGGTGGGCGAGCGAGGTCGTCGTGTGTGACAACAACTCGACCGATGCGACCGCCGCATTGGCCAAGGCTAACGGGGCGCGGGTAGTGTACGAGCCNTTCAACCAGATTGCCGCTTCACGAAACGCCGCTGGCCGGGCGGCCAAGGGGGAGTGGCTGGTGTTTGTCGATGCAGACACGCANGTGTCGCCACGTCTCTTCCGTGAGATGATGCGGGCGATGGTGCGAGACGACTGTCTTGGAGGTGGATGCCGGGTGACGTTCGACAGCGGCCCATGGCTTGCCCGTCAGACGGTGGTTATTTGGAATACCATTGGCCAGGTGATGCGTTGGGCTGCCGGCTCGTTTTTATTCTGTCGNGCATCCGCCTTTCGAGAGCTTGGTGGCTTCAGTCAGGANTGGTTCGCCGCNGAAGAGGTTGANTACTGCATCCGTCTTAACCGNCTGGGTCAACGATTGGCCAAGCGCATGGTGATATTGAACGAGCCGGTGATTAGTTCGGGGCGTAAGGTTCGAGCATTGTTCACNCTGAAGAATTTGGGGCATGGGCTAGAAGCAATCGTCACTTTCGGGGAGACATTGAAGCAACGAGACAACTGCAGATACTGGTACGATTCCCTGCGCTGAGCATTCAATTCGACATCAAGATCGCTTCGATNTTCTCCAGGATTTCCGGGTTTTTGAGATCNTTTTTTTCCGTCATNAAATGAACAAAATTGTTTGCCAGTGTTTCTTCGGGGTGGATGATGTAGTTNGTGTTGCGTCCAATCTGTTCAAAAAAACCTTCCACGGCGTCGGGTTTTAACAGGATGGGTTTTCCGTCTTTTAGGATGGCCTTGGAGGTTTTGCGATCGATCGCCATCAGGCGGAACTCGAGGTAGCGAAAAAATGTGCCGCCGGTCTCTGGGTCGTACTTTAGCGTGCGCGAGAACAACACCGGTGCGCAGTAGTGNGACTCGCCGTCCTTCGAAACGCGGATGCAATGTTCTACCACCGGCGCGTCGGGGTTGCTGATGCGTCGCGGCATCATATCAGCCGGCAACAAGATCACACCGCATTTTTTGTAGCCGATGATTTCGTACAGTTGATCCCTCAATCTTGGGTTGCCGCGCGAAATGATGTGAAANAGNTCGTGNTAAAAAAGCCGTTCTAAGTCCTTGGCCGATTGACTCGAGATGCGCCTTGGCAGGACGATGCTCGTGCCACGGGTGTACGGGGCGGCGCCCTCGTCTTTGCCGGTGGTCTTGATGAGGGTGATGCGCTTGGGGAGATGCTTGGCGAACTTGGCNAGCTTCGGCTTGGNCGCAGCGACTACNTCGCGCAATTTGGTCTTGCCTTCATCGGTCCACTCAATCGCTTGGTCTTGGATGAAATTGATATATTGATCGGTCGAAACGGGCCCAGCCTGTTTGACTTTTGCAGCGCGTTCAAATGGACTTAAGCCTTGGATGTAGATATCNTGCTTCGCTAAAAGTGCCTTGGCTTCCGCGACGCTTGCGAAGTGTACGGAGCACCCCTTTGCCAGAGGCAGATCTGCTTTGGCTTCCGTTATACCAAGCGTAACAAGCGTGACCTGTAATAGAAACAGAGAACGACACAGATAAGGCATGTTGGAAAATGATCAGCCTCCCTGCGGTATCTTGTAAATGCACTGCCAACTACCACCGTTGGAACCGACCTCGACTTGGCTTAACTTGAACCACTCGACGTGACCGTCAGTCATGAGGAAGTTTCCCCCGGGTGGTTCGCCATTGGGGCCGGTCGGGTGGTTTGCCGTNGGGATGTTTTTCCCGNCGGACTGTGTGTACCAGTTGCTCATTCTCAACTTGCCACCGCCATACGATCCAAAGCCTTGTATCCGGTCAATCAGGGTTGGGATTTGTGAAGGTGTTCCNGGGAAAACGGCTTGGTTTATTTTCTTGCGGGAATGCCAACCTGCAATGCCCTTGCTTGCCTTNGCTTCTAACCCGTTAACATTGTAGCCCCAAGAATTCAGCGTACGATGGGGCAGCCAAAAATATCCAGTTAGTATGGGGTATTGCACGGCGCTGTTTCGCCACAAATCCGCCTCTCGATGCCACTCGTCAGATGGGCAGAAAATCACATGTCCCCGATCTTTCTTACGTTTTTTTGAATCGAACTTTTGAGGCATGATGTATTTTTCCCAGAAGTAGCCGACCTCTTTGCTCACCCAACTGGTGTGCTGGCCACCGGTGTTGTCGGGGAAGTAGTCATCAAAATCTCCGGCGTAGAGCATGGTTCCGATGCCCCACTGTTTCATGTTGCTGGCGCAGTGGGTTTTCACGGCGGACTGCTTGGCTTGGGCCAGAGCCGGCAGCAGAAGGGCGGCGAGGATGGCGATAATCGCGATCACGACGAGCAACTCAATCAGAGTAAAGCCATTCCGGGTGCGGTTGGTTTTCATAAGTTCAATTAGGCTAAAATCTCTTGGATGACGCTACCATGAACATCTGTGAGCCTCCGGTCAATGCCATCGTGGCGGAGAGTTAACTGCTCGTGATCGATACCAAGCTGATTCAGGATAGTTGCGTGAATATCGTGGCAGCTGGTCGGATTGTTTCGGTCGGCCGGTCGAAAGCCCCACTCGTCGCTTTCGCCATGTACTACTCCGCCTTTGATGCCACCGCCGGCCAGCCAATTCGTAAACACGAATGGGTTGTGATCTCTGCCCTTACTACCCTGCGCGCATGGCATTCGGCCAAACTCTGTCGTCCACAAAATGAGTGTGTCATCGAGCATGCCGCGCTGCTTGAGGTCGAGAATTAAGGCCGCCGATCCGCGTGACATGCCACGGGCCAAGGGACCGTGGTCACGGTGGATGTCCTCGTGCGAATCCCAGTTGCGGCGGGGGAAACCGTTGTCATTGCCGGACCAGATTTGCACGAAGCGCACGCCGCGCTCGAGCAGTCGCCTGGCGACGAGACACTTACGTGAAAAATAATCGATCTCCTCGACTTCGTTGATTTCCTTTGGCCATGACTTGGCGTTGTGGTCGAGGCCATAGAGGCGCTTGATATGAGCNGGTTCGCCGGTGATGTCGAGCGCCTCAGGGGCACTTAATTGCATGCGCGCNGCGAGTTCGTAAGACTTGATTCGGGCATCGAGCCTTGAGTCTGACTCACGTGCCTCGGCGTGGGTGTGATTGAACTTGGCCAAGAGAGATTGCGTGTCGGCTTCGCTTGTCGGATTGACAAACGAACCTTTAGGAGGGTAAAGGTCATCGATCGGATTCTCGCGTCCCGGGAACAGCGTGGTGCCCTGATGTGAGGCNGGTAGAAATGCGGCGCTCCAGTTTTTTGGGCCGTTGGATGCGTAGCCACGATGATCCGGGAGCACGACGAAGGTGGGCAGGTTGTCGTTCATACTACCCAAGCCGTAGCTCACCCACGCCCCNATGCCAGGAAAGCCCGGNCGCTGGAAACCGGTCGCCTGGAGATAAGTTGCCTGACTGTGCACGCCGGTTTTGCCGACGACATTGTGAATGAACGCGATATCATCCACGCATTGGCCAAGCTCGGAGACGATCGAGGTCAGCGGNTGGCCGCATTGGCCGTGCCGGGTCCATTCCCACGGCGACTTGAAAGTGTTGCCGGGGGAACTTTGGAAAAGCTCGACGCTCTCACCCGGATCCCATTTTTCGCCGTGCCGTTTAATGAGTTCCGGCTTGTGATCAAACAAATCCAAATGACTCGCCGCACCGCCCATGAACAACTGAATCACCCGCTTGGCTTTGGGCTTGTGATGCAGGCCAACTGGGTGCATGGCACCGAGCACGCCATCGCGACACAGCATCCCGGCGAGGGCAATGCCGCCCAAGCCGCCGCCAGATCGCCAGAGAAAATCGCGCCGGCTTTGCGCTGTGCCATGCTCTTGGCAGTCAGTTGTTTTGGTGGTGGAATTCATGGTTAATCAACGAAGGAGAATTCGTTGAGATTAAANAGCAGGCGGCAGGTGTTGGCCAAGCCATGTTTGGCGGTGTAGGCGACGAGGTCGGATGTCTCCTCCGGAGTTGGAGGGCGGCCGGTGGCGCGGAAGAATGCCTGGCTAACCGCAGNCGTCCGGCCCGTGTGAGTTTGCTCAACGTTGCTGGCAAAGTGTTTTGCCATGGCTACCATCAGCTTATTGTTGAGCAACGCCAGTGACTGTAGGGCGGTGATGGCATTGTCGCGCTTGGCCACTAACTGCGAAGGGTCAGCGCAGTTGAGTGTGCTCATGAACGGCTGCTGCTGTGAGCGAACCAAAAACCGATAAACGGAGCGGCGATGAATCTTCACATCTTCCGGGTCATGCTTGTGATATTCGTAATGCGGCGAGTGCTCCGGGTGTTCCAGAACAAAATCGCGGAAGCCGGGACCGTACATTTGGTTGTTCAATTTGCCGGCCAANAGGAGGGCTGNATCGCGGATCGCCTCGGCNTCGAGTTGGCGGCGGTTCATTCGCCAGAGTGAGCGGTTTTGGCTGTCGTTTTTTTCATTCACTGCAGCAGACTTTGATGACTGCCGGTANGTCGCGCTGGTAAGTATTAGCCGGTGCAGTTGCTTGATTGACTGGCCGCTGTCTCGAAACTCCGCAGCNAGCCAGTCGAGCAACTCNGGNTGAGTGGGTTGTGCNCCCATCCGACCGAAATCGTTTGGTGTTGCGACGATACCGGTACCGAAGTGGTACTGCCAAACGCGGTTGACGATGGAGCGCCACGTGAGAGGATGATCTTTTTTTGTGAGCCAACGGGCGAGAGCGATTCGGCGGTCACTTTCCCCGTGCGTGTTGGAGAGNTCGAACGTACCTGCATCGCGCTTGCCCAAACGCAACGTGCCGGGANCAACTTCATCTCGCGGTTGGCTCATGTCGCCNCGGTGNAGTACGCGAATGGNGCGNGGCTTGCCGCCTTCATTGCCGGTGCCGCGAAAGGAACCACTTCCCTTGTGAATTGTCCCGGNGTAAACGCGCATTGGCTTGGGCATTTTATTGAGTGCCGCCTCGGCCTTGGCCAAGCCCGCNTTTGCGGCATTCNGCTTTGCGGCAATTTNATNNGAGAGGATTGATTGGACCAANTTANCTCGTTCGCTNACAAGNACNTCCANTTCCTTTNCAATGGCGGGGTCGCTCGCCTTACCGGGGTAGAGGGCATCGACCAAATTGCTTTTTCGCCAGCGAACCGGTGACTCGATAGAGTCGAGCGCGGTGATGGTTTTGCCTTTCGCGAGGTTGTCACCGTTGACGTTGAGTAAGCGAAGCTCGGCCAGTGCAAAAATATAATCGCTGCTGCGCTTGGCTAGCTTTGTCGCGGTGACACGGATGTAACGAGCGTTGAGGTTTGG
>PAJC01000157.1 GCA_002705165.1 Planctomycetaceae bacterium
CAGCGGTGAGTAGTGGCTCCGTTTGGCCGTCTACCAAAAACTTGAATCGGCCCAATCGGAGACTCGACAACGGGCTCCAACTGGCAGTCCCAGCGCTCAACTCGCCATTAAACGCCGCCCCTAACCTGGGTAATACGAAAAGCTTCAGAAAAAAACCACTTGAAACAAACAGCCAGGTGGCTACCAATAAACCGGTCAGACCCAATAAAATTCGGTGCCATTTATGTAATCTTTGCTTTTTTATGCCTCCTTTCATCATCGGTTTCATCAACCTACATGCGAGTTTGGCTCCTTAAAGCCACCCAAAATGCCGCACGTGCTCAATCTAGGATGATGGTGCCGCTTGGCCAAGCGCGAAACTGAATGTGATTTTTTCACTGACAGATAGAGTAACTTTGGGCAAATTTTCCGGGTAATAATAAATTTAAACGGCTGCCCTGCCAAAATTCCTGTCGTCATGAAAAAAATCATTGTTCCTGCCCTTATCAGCTTCACGCTCATTTCATCCGCAAAAGCTGCCGAGGACACCAAATCGCTGCAGTCATTGCTGCCGGCTGAAACCGTTTTGGTGATGGCCGCCCCCAACTACGCCAGTGCGAAAAAGCATTTCAAGAGCGGTGCATCGGCGCAGTTTTGGGACAGTGCCGAGTTTAAACCGTTCCGTAAAAAGCTTGTAAATGGCTTCGAGGAAAACGTGTTGGTAAGGATTGAGGAGGAGTTGGCGATCGATTTTGAGGCGTTCGAGGAAATGGCAAGCGGCCCGGTCGCCCTGGCTGTAGTACCCGGACTGGCAGCCGGAGAGGAACCGGCGCTGCTGCTACTGCTTGATGCCGGGCGAAAAAGTTTTGCACTTCGGAGAACCTTGTCGCGAATGAAGCGCGACTGGAAGAAGGCAGATCGCAAAGTCAGCGAGACAGAAATTAGCGGGGTCGATTTCACCACGCTGAGTGAACCGGAAGGCAACAGGCAGATGCACGTTGGCCGTGTCGGCACTCAACTGGTCATCGGGACAAAGCCGGCACAAATCGAGGGTGTCCTCGCACGATTAAACGGTAACGGAGACGGGCCACTGGCAGACAACGCTGCATTCGCAGCGAGCCACAGCGCGTTACTGAAAGAAGCTGATTTTTACGTGTGGACAAACCCCAGCGCGATTCTGCCACAGTTGCTCGACAATCTTCCGGACGGTGCCGAGTTGGGCATCGACTTCGGTGAAGTGGTAAGTGCGCTTGGCATCAACGGTCTGGGTACGTTTGCTATGGCATACAGCGAGCGGCCCAGTGGAGCGCACTACGAGTTGTTCATTGGGTTGCCAAAGGCCAAGCGCAAGGGGCTTTTTGGCCTGCTGGAAACCAAACGAGCGGATGCCTCGCCACCGCCGTTTGTCCCTACCAATGTAGGCAGTTTTTTGCGATGGCGCCTCGACATGGATGCTGCATGGAAAAACCTTGATAAGCTGATGCTCGAGTTGTCGCCGGACGTGGCCAACATGGTTGAGTTCACCGTTGGCCTGCTGGGCAAAGACAAGGATGCGAACTTTGACTTCAGGAAAAGTTTTCTCAACAATTTTAGTGACGATCTGATTCTTTATCAAATGCCCCCTAAAGGCACGGCACTGAACGACATTGGCGCTGGCCCGATCGTAGTTCTCGTCAAGTCTCCGAACCCTGACGAACTGATAAAAGGCATCGGCGCGGTGCCTGGCATCCTTCCGCCGCCTCTCAACGAGACGGCGATGTTACCGCGCCGGCTCGGCGATCACACGGTGTACAGCTTCGAGTTGGCGGAGTTTCCCGACCCCAGTACCGGCGATCTGGTCAAGATGGAACTGCTCCTTGCCGCCCGGGACGGCTACATGGCCGTAGCCACCGACACTGACCTATTGCAGATGTTCCTAGACGGCAGGACGAGCGGCAGTCTGGCCAAACGCGACGGGCTGGTAACAGCGGCTGCATCGGTAGGCGGAATGGACTCCGGGATCTTCGGATACCAGAACGACCGTAATATGGTGCTCAACACGATGGACACCCTCCGCGATAACGCCGACCAGTTTGACATGATTCTCAGCATGATCCCAACGGATGGCTTTGGCGAAGTCAGCCTGAGCGAGTGGCTTGATTTCTCACTGCTGCCAACGGGATCGAAAATCGAAAAGTATTTTGACTTCACCGTTTATGGCGCAGAAACAAACGATCGAGGGATCAGTCTGAAGATGTTTTCACCCCGCCCCGCGACACTGAAACGGTAGCCTCCGCCGCCTTGAGTTTTCGCAGAGCGGCCTCGAGTGCCAACTGACCAGACACGAGTTTACGATCGCGCAACTTTCGCAGCTTGCGAGCATAGGTATTTCCCGGCTGGGCGGCTTCTCCCATCAGGAAAATTCCCGCCGCACGAGATTTCGCCGTGCCGCGAAGCACCGCTGCCGAGAGCGTCGGGGTGTTCGTTCCCGGTTCGCCCCATACATCCCGCAGCGCGACAAGGATCCGCTCCTCCTTTTCGCCGCCGAGTTGGAACGTCCCACGCAGCGCCTCCCACAAGCCATACTCGGCTGGCATGAGCCGCTGCAACACGTCGAAGCCGGCCACCCGCAACTCGTACCGCTCGCTGGCGACAAGCCGCATCACGGCCGGGGCGGCGCGGTGGCCCATCATCGACAGCGCGGCCGAGGCTGCGTTGGCCTCCTCGCCGCCCGGCTTGGCCTCGATGATGCCAACCAGTGCCGGAGCGGCGGGAACGGCATCCAACTGCATATTCCGAAGCACATGCAGCATTCGCGTGCGATGGCCACCGTCCGCTTGGCCAAGTCGATTGGTGATCTCGTGCAGCGGCAGAGACCCCAGCCCGCGCAGCGCAGCTAGGGCATGGTTGTAAACCAACTGCTCGGGGTCACCGAGTGCCATGACCAACTCAGGGATGGCCGGCACCGCAGCTTGGCCAAGCACGGCCAGGCCGGCCACGCCCCCGGCGCGGATTTCCGAGCGCTCGTAAAGGTTCACCCAGCGCATGAGGTCAAGCCGGTCGATCCCCGGCACTTTTTTGACGGTGGTGAGCAGGGGCTGTTTCCAGACCGGATCTGTGTGGTGAACCGCCAGTTGCAACCACGGGAGGGCGTTGGTGCCGAGCCGTGTCACGGCGGCCTGCGCAGCGGTGCGGCGAGCGGGGGGGGCCGTGACGAGCAAATCCTGCACCCATTCCTCGAGCGACCGGTCGGCCACCTCCGGCCCGCGGTCGCGCCGAGTCACGATGATCAATAGCGCGAGCACGGCCAGCACCGTCAATCCGATCTTAAGCCACAGCCGTTTCTTCATGCGCGAAAGTCTGCGAGCGGCGGCGGGTGGCGGGAAGAAAAATCAGCTGTTTTGCGACTGTATCTGGCCGGTGATCTCAAGAGCCAGCTCGATGGCCTGCCGCGCCGACTCGCCGCTGACGATCGGCTCCTGTTTTTTGGCTACGCACCGGATGAAACTTTCCAACTCGACCTTGAGCGGTTCCTCGCGCTGAATCGGCACCGGCTCACGGACGACTCGCCTACCGCCGAACTGGCTGACGATGGCACTGTCCTTGCCAGCGAAGACTTTCTTAAGGATGGACGACTCCTGTTCATCATCGCGGGCGAGGCGATAGTGGTAGCCCTTTTGCTCGCGGTAATCGAGCGACACGTAGCCGGGCTCGTCGCCCCCGCTGAAGACGCGGATTTTGCGCAGGCTCTCTGGGCTGACACGGCTGACGGTGAGGTTGGCGACGCAGCCGTTGGCGAAGCGCAGCCGGGCGTTGGCGATATCCTCCGACGCGCTGAGCACCCTCACTCCGGCAGCATCGACGTGCTCGACCGGCGAGCGCACGAAGGCCAGCACAATATCGAGATCGTGAATCATCAGATCGAGTACCACGCCGATATCCATGCTGCGTGCCGGAAAGGGCGAGAGTCGGTGTGACTCGATGAAGCGCGGCTCGCGGGCGGCCTGCTGCAGGTAGTTGAAGACCGGGTTGAACCGCTCGATATGGCCGACCTGCAGCACACAGTCGTGCTGCCTGGCCAAGCGCACGAGGTCGGCGGCCTGCCCGGCGTTGTCGGTCATCGGTTTCTCAACGAGCAGGTGTTTGCCATCCTCGAGCAGCGGCTTGGCTAAGTCGTGATGAGTGACCGTGGGCGTGACGATGCTCAGGGCGTCCGCGGCGTCCGCAGCGGCCTCGACTGAGCCAAACGCGGAGGTGCCGTGTTTTTCGGCGATCGACTTCGCTTGGGCGGTATTGTTGTCGTACACACCTACAAGTTCGACGGCGCCTTGCCGGTGCATTTCGCTGAAAATTCGCGTATGCTGCTGGCCGAGCGAGCCCACGC
Source organism: Planctomycetaceae bacterium (assembly GCA_002705165.1). Taxonomy (GTDB): domain Bacteria; phylum Planctomycetota; class Planctomycetia; order Pirellulales; family Pirellulaceae; genus UBA721. The sequence continues at coordinate 4,343 of PAJC01000157.1, forward strand.
CCAGTACAGCCACCCTGACCCTTGTTGTCATCCCCGGAGCCTAGCGGCCTCTTGGCCAAGCGGCGAGGAAATCAGCCCTCACAAGCTCCAACGGCACAAACCGTGTTTCCCTTGGTTTGATTTTCTCGGACTTTGGTTCGAATCTTGAATTTGACCATTTGAAATGGCGGTTAAGAAACAACAACAAGAACTACGCACCCTGCTGATTGAAGAGAACGAAATCATTATCGAGTCCCTCACAAGGATTCCAGCCAGACCATCAACCTGATGAAGTGGTGCGCTGAGCCTGCTCATCGTGTATGAGAAGTGCAGCAGCAAGGAGAGTCTGGAAATTCTTGAGGGGGCGCCAAAAGGAAGTTCCCTTCGCCACGCGTCTGCTGCTCACCAGCCGCATGAACGACGATGCCGACCTGTCGCCGTTGATGGACGAATTCGACTCAACGGCGAAGCTCATTGAGCAACTCGACTTCGTCATGACCATCGATACCGCCGTGACCTACTTGGCCGAGGCACTGGGAATGCCGACTTGGTTGCTGCTCTCCGCCGCCCCCGACTAGCGCTGAATACTTGGCCGCGACGACAGCCCGATGTACCCGTCGATACGCCTACTCCGCACAACCAAGCTAGGCGACTTGAGCGATCCTTTGGCCAAGCTAAGCGCAGAGTTAGCCCGCACTGTTTAACACGCGCGCCCAAGCGCGCACTCGACAGCCAAGCGGTTGGTCTGCATGATTCCCACCGTTTTACCGCATAAAAATGGCCAAACCNGAGATTAAAACCAAGGTCGTCGGCAGCTACCCCATTCCGTCGTGGCTCGCCGCAAACCCTTCTGCGCCCGCCCTNCGNGACGCNATTCTGGTCGTGCTCAAGACNCAGGANCTAGCCGGNATCGANCTGGTTTCCGACGGCGAACTGTCNCGCTTCGACGTTAGCCACCCGGAGACNAACGGCATGATCGACTATTTCATNCGCCCGATGGGAGGCATCTCNTCNGCCCTCNCANGGGANGACTTGACCCAGTTTGCCGCCGANNAGCGNATGGGCTTTCGAGCCCAGCCGGCNGGCGTCGTCNAGGGGCCTATCACCGAGGGTACGCTGAACCTGCCNAACGATTGGCAACTCTTCCGGGGGTTGTCCAGTACGGACACGATGTTCACCTTCACCGCGCCTTACATGCTGGCCCGCACATTGGTCGACCAGCAGCATGGTGATATTCGAGCATTGACGATGGCAATCGCCGAGGTGCTTCGTAAACAGGTTGAGTCGATCGACGCGCCTGTGATCCAAATGGACGAGGCCCACTTAACTGGCCACGCCGATGACGCCGATTGGGCGCACGAGCCGTTCAACCTCGCGCTGGGCGGCATCCGGGGCGAGAAAGCAGTGCACCTCTGCTTTGGAAACTACGGAGGGCAGTCGATCCAAAAAGGCTACTGGAAAGACCTGATGCCGTTTCTAAACAAGCTGGATGCCGATCACCTCGTGCTCGAGTTTGCGCGGCGCGGCTACGACGAACTGGAAGCTTTCAAGGAACTGAAACCGGGAACTAAGCTCGGCGTCGGAGTGGTGGACATAAAGGACAATGAAGTAGAGCCAACCGACGTGATCGCTAGCCGAATCGAAAACGCCGTGAACACCCTCGGTATCGACCGAATCAAGTGGGTTCACCCCGACTGCGGCTTTTGGATGTTACCGCGCAGCGTGGCCGATCTAAAAATGGCCGCTTTGGTAGCCGGCCGCGACCAGTTCCTCGGATGCTAAAACTGTTTTTTTTTCTTTAACTTAGTCAATATTAGCTATTTAAGCCACTTTATCGCATGTTTATACACCGATTAAAAAATTAAAGAAAATAGCCATTTTTAATTAAAAAAAGACCATTTCGATAAATTGTTGAAGAGTTTTTCACTAGTTTTCCACAATTCCAACCAAGCAATCCTGCGCTGTGACATATTGTCACAGTATTCCAAGTTGACAGTGGTGGAGACTGTCACTAGCCTCAGCCCTGCTTTCGGGGAGAGGGTAATAATTTCTCCCATTTAGCTGAAGGAAAGGAAGTGAATCTCATTTGACTGAAATACGCATCAGAAAAGGCGAACCTTTGGACAGGGCATTACGCCGGCTGAAGAAGCGGCTCGACCGCGAAAACGTGATCAAGGACGCACGCAACAATCGTTATTACGAAAAACCAAGCATGCGCAAACGCCGCAAAATGAAAGTGGCTAAGTTCACGCAGATGTTGAAGACTCGCCACGCAGACGACTAATCTGCTTTTCTTTTTTTGCCGGAAGTTGCCAGGCAGGCGGCTTCCGGCTATTTTTTTGCCGCATCATGTATTCCTTCTCTACTTGTTGGAACTCTCACCGCCACACCGATGGCCGGGCGATGCTCGAGGAAATCCGCGACCTTGGCTTCGAGTACGCCGAATTAAGCCACGGAATTCGGCTTAGCCTCGTGCCCGGCATCATGGATGCGTTCAAGGCCGGTGTGATCAAGATCTCTACGCTGCACAATTTCTGTCCGCTTCCCATCGGGTGCAACCACGCCAACCCGAACGTCTTCAAGTTTTCCTCCACCAACTCCCGCGAGCGTGACAACGCCTACAAGCACACGATGAAAACCATCGAAATGGCGGATCGACTCGGGGCCAAGCTGATCGTGTTGCACATGGGCGAGATCGACATGCGTAATTTCACAGACAAACTCATCGATCTGCTCGAGGCCGGAAAACAGGACACGCCGAAATACCAAAAACTCTGTCAAGCCGCGGAGATCAAGCGAGAGAAAAAGAAAACCAAATACTGCGACCTCGCCTACGAAATGCTCGAGCGTATTGCCGAGCAGTCAAGCCTGCGCGGCATCAAACTAGGCATCGAGATTCGCGAGTCGCTCGAGGAAATCCCCATCGATACCGACTGGGATTTGTTTTTCCAGCGATTCGAGGACCCGAACATCTGTTACTGGCACGACATCGGCCACGCGCAAATCAAGGAGAACCTCGGCTTCATCCACCACCGGCTGCATCTCGAGTCGATGACTGAGCGCTTGGGCGGTTTTCACCTTCACGACGTGCAGTTCCCGGCCCGAGATCACCGACCGCCGGGCCAGGGAATGATTGATTTCGAGGGGCTAAAGCACCTCGTGAAACCGGAACATATAAAAGTGTTCGAGCTGAGCCCGAGCCTCAAGCCATCCGCCGCGAGGGAGGGCGTTGCCCACCTGAAATCCATCTGGGGAGAGGATTGAAATCCGCGTCCAACGGCCTGCGACTCACGCTGAAACTGACCGTCAGCCTCGTCTTGGTAGCGTGGATTCTACACGTCATTTTTTCTGGTGAAGCCGAACTGCAACTTGGCGAAAGCTGGGGCGCTTTTTCGTTTGCCGAACAAGTCCGCAAAAGCTGGACGATTGGCCCGATTGGCTTGTGGAAGACCATCTCTGACGTGAGCCTCGGCTGGCTACTGGCTTCGTTCATTTTCATGGGAGCGACGATTTTCATCGGCGTCATCCGGTGGCGTTTAGTGTTGGCGGTGCAGGGATTGCACCTGTCGCTTGGCCGCGCCACCGGCATTTCGCTCGTGGCCCATTTCTTCAACTCCTTTTTGCTCGGCTCGACCGGCGGAGACCTGCTTAAGGCCTACTTCGCCGCCGCAGAGACCGCACACAGAAAAGCCGAGGCCGTGACCACCGTCGTTGTCGACCGGCTGCTTGGCCTTTTTGCGATGCTGCTCTTCGTTTCACTGATGGCCCTGGCCAACTGGGGCGTCGTGATGAGCCAGCAACGCTTCATGGCCGTGATGCTCGTCGTCCTCTGCATGCTCTTCGTAAGCGGCCTGGTCGTCGTATTGTCATTTTGGGCCGGGCCAACTGGCGCGCGCCTGAAATTTGAGGTGCTCCTGGCCAAGCTGCCAAAGGGCGAAGTTTTGGTGCGCTGCATTGAGGCGTGCCACGCCTTCGGCAAAAAGCCTGGCTTCCTCCCGCGCGTGCTCGGCTGGTCGATGCTGCTCAACTTGGCCTGCGTGCTGCAGATAGTCGCGCTTGGCTTCGGGCTTGGCCTGCCAATGGGCGAACACTTCCGCGTGCTGCTAACCATCGTCCCGGCGATCATCTGCATCAGCGCACTGCCAATCACGCCCAACGGCATCGGTGTCCGCGAAAATCTTTATGTGTGGCTGCTGTCTGCCACCGCGATTGGCATTGAGACCAAGGCAGCGTTGTCGCTCTCACTGCTGGCGTTTACCGGTAGCCTGCTGTGGAGCCTCATCGGGGGGGCGGTGTCCCTTGCCTTCCGCAGCTGCCACTCCCTCGATTAAAACCCAAGGGCTTGCCAAGTATTTATTTCTTGTTTCGTTTTTTGCCTAGTTCCTTCTGGAGCTTGGGCAGAGGAAGGGTGTTGATGACGTCCTTGGCGGTGAGCCAGCCTTTGCGGGCGATGCCGGTACCCAAGCGTAAAAAGCCAGCGTGCTCGTTACGATGGGCGTCGGTGTTGATGACGCATTTTACCCCCTTGGCCTTAGCGTGCTGCCACAGGCGCCAATCGAGGTCAAAACGGTACGGGTTGGCGTTGAGCTCAAGCCAGGTGCCGGTCGCGGCGCAGGCGTCGATGACGGCGTGCTGGTTGACGGGATAAGCTTCACGGCGGAGCAGCAACCGACCGGTGAGGTGGCCGAGCATGTGGACGTTGGGGTTCTCAGCGGCGGCAATGAGACGGCTGGTGTTGTCTGCTTCACTGCTGCCCGCAACGTGCAGGCTAGCAACAACGACGTCGAGCTCAGCGAGCAGGGCGTCGTCGAAATCGAGCTTGGTTTTGAGTATGTCCACTTCGATGCCGCTGAGCAGGCGGAAGGTGTTGCCGTCAGCCTCGAGTTGCTGGTTGACGCGCGCCACCTCGGCGGTTTGTTTCCGGAGCCTCGCCTCGTCGAGGCCGTTGGCTTGGAACGAAGCGCGCGAGTGGTCGGTGATGGCCCAATAATCGCAGCCCAGCCCGCTCATGTGGGCGGCGATCTCCTCGAGCGACTCGGCCCCATCGCTCCAGTTGGAGTGGTTGTGCAGCGAGCCCTTAAGGTTGGTCCACTCGATAAGCCGCGGGATTTTGCCGTTCTCGCCGGCGTCGAACTCTCCCTTGTCCTCGCGAAGCTCCGGCGGGATGTAGACGAGGTCCAGCGCGACGAAGATGTCCTCCTCAGTTTTGCAGTCGATCAGCAGCTTGGGGTCGCGGGTTTCCTCAGTGCTCTTGAACAGGCCGTACTCGTTAAGGCGCAGGCCCCGATCAATGGCGCGGTGGCGCATAGCTATATTGTGCTCCTTGCTGCCGGTGAAGTAGGCCTGTGCGAAGGGGTACTCGGCGTCACTCACAACGCGCAGGTCCCCTTGAATGCCTCCCTCGAGAATGACGCTGGCCTTGGTGTCGCCCTTGACCGAAACGGAGAGAATGCATGCTTGGCCCGTAAAAAAATCGATGATCGCCTCTGGCTTTTTAGACGAAACGAGGAAGTCGATGTCGCGGACGATTTCCTTGTGACGGCGAAGGCTGCCGGCGGTGCTGCAGCGGATGACATCGGGATGGACACGGAACTGCTCGAGGATGGGTTCGGCAAGGTTGAGGGCGGCACTGATGTGGTGGTGCGAGGCGTAGTTGCGGCGGAATTCAATGCCTTCAAGGATTTTCGACTCGGTCTTTTTGCCGAAGCCGGGCAGTTCGGCGAGGTGGCTGTCTTTGCATGCCTGCTCGAGCGCCTCGACGGTCTCGATGCCGAGTTTGCTATAAACGGCTTTGACCTTTTTCGGCCCCAAGCCGGGAATGTTGAGCATGGTGATAAGGCCGTCGGGGATAGAGGCCTTGAGCTCGTCGTAATAGGCGAGGTGGCCGGTGGTCGCCAACTCGGTGATCTTCTCAGCCAACGCCTTGCCGATGCCCTTGATATCGCCCAGGCGATCCTCCTCGACGAGCTTGGCTAACGGCTCGGTGAGGCTCTCGAGAGTGCGCGCGCCGTTTTGGTAGGCGCGCGTCTTGAACGGGTTCTCGCCCTTTAACTCGAGGAACACCCCAATCTCCTTGAGAATGTCCGCAATCTCGTCCTTTTGCATCGGGCGAGTTAATCACGGCCGGAAGCGGCGGCAAAGGCCGATCAATCCTTTTGCCTGGATGCGAGCGACATAAGAGCGGGGCATTTATTGTCGCGACACCATCGCGGAGTACGGTTCTGTGCACCGTTATATGTTGCTTCTAAAAGCGGTAGAAACAGCCGTACTCCAAGATATTCGCGCATCTTTTAAGCGCGCTTGGTTTACAGCCTTGGATCCTGCCACTCTAGGCCAAGCCTCTGGCAAACGGCTGGGCAGGTCAGTTGGCCGTTGTGGGTGTTGATGCCCCTGACCAGCGAAGGCACCAGAGCGCAGCTCTCAGCAAGGCCGTGGTTGGCGTGCATCTCGACGTAGCGATGCGTGGCGTTGTTCAGCGCCTGGGTGGCGGGCGGGGCGCATGCGGCAGCAGTTGACAGGCAACCGAGCAGGGCAGTCAAACCCGTTATTCCTGTTTTTTGATCTCCTTGGGGGATAGCTATTTTCATCGAGTTGCTGGTTGTGTTGTGAACCAGCGGGTGACTAAATATTTACAACCCCTCTTGGCCAAGGCTTGAGTAAAAAAATCATAAAAAATCGCCGGTTTGCCTTTGACCAGCCCTTGGCCAAGCGATAAGGATATTGCCCCCAAGGAGTAGGTTCTTTCGCGAACACCGCAAAGATGATTATGCTTTTACAGGCTGGGGCGCCGGTGGCTGCCCCGAACGAGCTTATTTACGTGTGGACTGCGTCCACGCTGGCAGGCAAATCCATCATTGTTTTTCTGGGGGTGCTGTCGATGTTTGTTTGGTCGGTGATGCTGCAAAAAGTGCTTCAGACCCGGCAGGCTCGCAAGCTGAACAAGCTGTTTGTAGATGAGTTTCACCAGCACGAGGGCGTGCTCGTGATCCACGACCGCAACATCCACATTGAGGGCTGCCCACTGTTCAACGTGTACAACAACGGCTGCAAGGATCTGCTGGGCCGACTAAAGGCCAAAGGTACCGAGGACGAGCTTGGCTCGGAACAATATGCCACCGTCAAGTCGATCGAACACGTCAAGCGCACCATCGAGAGCGACGTGGCCAAGGAGTCGCTCAAACTCGAGAGCGGGCTGATCCAGCTTGCAAGCGCCGTAAGCGGCGCGCCGTTTGTCGGGCTTCTAGGCACGGTCTGGGGGGTCATGAGTACCTTCACCAACGTCGCTATGCTGCAGACCGCTAGCCTGCCAGTGATGGCACCGGGCGTGGCGGCGGCACTGGGCACGACGGTGGCCGGGCTGCTGGTGGCGATCCCGTCGATGGTCGGCTACAACTGGCTGGTGCACAACTTGCGGGTCTTCGCGGTGGAGCTGGACAACTTTGCGCAGGAACTGGCCTCGTGCATGGAAACCGAGTTC
>PAJC01000005.1 GCA_002705165.1 Planctomycetaceae bacterium
CCTTCGGTGTCTCCACCGCGGCCGAGACCGAGTGTTCCTTCGCCGCGTCCTTCGGTAACCCCGTCGGCACCTCGGCCAAGCGCACCTTCACCACGGCCAAGGTAATGGAAAGTTTCTGTTGGTAGCTTTATAAACCTTGAAATCAAACACTTTGAATTGCAGCTCAGAAAGGGTTTTTCCTTTCTGAGCTTTTTTTATCAAGGTGACAAATCCGAAATTCTTTTGGATTGTGCGAAACCTATGCCATGGACTAGTAGTTTAATGACGGCATCTAGAATGGATTGGAAGAACGGTTGAACGGGTGTTTGAACCAGGAATAGTAAAGGTAATCTAATATGTTAAAGAGTATTTTCAGCTTCACTTTGCTCGCGCTGACGGCATTTTATAGTGTTGCAGCGACGGCTCAGCCTGGCCCCCCAAGATCTTTTGAAGGTTCTGGCCCACAACAACGTGGCCCACAAGGACGCCCCGACCATGGTGCTCACCAACGTGGCCCACAGCAACGTGGTCCACAAGGACGCCCCGACCATGGTGCTCAACAACGTGGTCCTCAACAACGTGGTCCTCAAGGACGCCCCGACCATGGTGCTCAACAACGTGGTCCTCAAGGACGCCCCGATCATGGTGCTCAGCAACGTGGCCCACAGCAACGTGGCCCTCAAGGACGCCCCGACCATGGTGCTCAACAACGTGGCCCACAGCAACGTGGTCCACAAGGACGCCCCGACCATGGTGCTCAACAACGTGGCCCACAGCAACGTGGCTCACAAGGTGGAGAGCCTTGGCAAGGTAAGCCTCAGTCAGCTCATGGTCAATCGAGAGAGAGAATTAGTACTCCTCCTCAGGATAAACGAGCGGAAGCTGCTCGTTTGATGGAACTCACGAAGAAAGCTGTGGAAGCAGGTGATATGACTCGTGAACAAGCGATGCAGCGTTATAATGCCTGGCGTCAGCGTAATGGTCTTGACCGCGAGCAAGCTGATCGCCCCGATACTGAAGGTGCACCGCAACGCGGCCCTCGTCCGGAGCAGCGCCCCAATGCACCACCTGTCGAATTGCGTGAGGAAGCAGGTCGAATATCACTGAAACTACGTCAAGCTGTCGAAGCTGGCGATATTACTCCGGAGCAAGCAAGAGAGCGATTTAATCAGTGGCGGGAACGTCAAGGAACGAATGCTCCACAACGGAGACCTCAGGAGCGGCCCGCTCCTACTCGTGATGCTGCTGCCGCCGCTGATGTTCGAGCTCAAGGTGGTCGTATTTGGGCTGAATTGCGAGAGGCAGTCGAAGCTGGTGATATGACTCGTGAGCAAGCAGCTGAGCGTTTCAACCAATGGCGAAGTCGCATGTCCAGCGCCGCTCCGTCGCGTCCTGCCACAAAGATTAGGCCATAGAATATTCTTCAAGGACCGCATGGGAAATAAGATGAGGAAGTTTAGATTTTTTACTAGAGATCGCAATGTATAAGAGTACTTAACTACTTGTTTAAATGATCTGGATGAAGCAAAAACCTCTTTGGATTTAATGCCAAACTCCGAAGAGAGAATCCCCCTTAGTGACTTACGAGTGTTTGTTACTAAGGGGTTTTTGATGAATCGATGTTAAATTGGAGGTTTCAGGCTAATCAGGGGTGTTAGAGCAGTGTTTTTTATAGACCCTCAAACTAAGGGTGAAAGCTGTTTTTTTGTTGCGTGCTTAGCCGATACTCTTTAGTATCAAGGAATCATCTATATTAAAGAAGCATACCTTTCTAATGGTAAAGGATGCGATTGGCATAAGGGAACGGGTTATGGTGCGTACACTGGTATTATCATTAGTGGCACTTACTTTTCTAATTACCAATTCTCAAGCTGAGACGATTGACTCAGTTTTGAAGTCGGAAAATACTTCCCTTGGAATTACAAAATCGACTGTAGGCCTGGTGGATGACATGGCCTTTATTCGTCGAGCCAGTGTGGATTTGATAGGTCGTATTCCGACTTTGCAGGAATTGAAAGAATATCAAACCTGGCCGGCTGAAAATCGTCGAGACATGTTGGTGGAGCAACTTGTCGAACATCCTCGGTTTGCTGATCGATGGACGGTGTTTTTCGCTGATCTTCTTCGCTTGCGAAGTAATGTCACTGGTGGCTCGGCTTTGATCGCGCATGTTCACCGTAGTATCCGCGATGATGTTCCCTACAACGAGTTAGCGGCTTCGCTGATAGCTACCAATGGAAAAGCGGGGCGAAGTCCTGAAGTTGGATTTATTCTTGGAGACAACGCTGACCCCCTGGCCATGGCGAGTGTTACAGCACAGGTCTTCATGGGGGTTCGCATTGGTTGTGCTCAATGTCACGACCATCCATTCGACGTTTGGACTCGAAAAGATTTCTACAGCGTAGCAGCATACTTCGGAAAGACACGACGCTTTGAAAGTAACTTCACCCGAGTTGTTTACACCTCCGAAGGTGAACAGACATCCGTACTTTGGCCGCCAGAAGACGAGGCAGAAGAATCAGAACGTAAAGCGATGGTTCCTGCATTTCCGTTCCCTATGATTGATACTAAGCAAATGCCAGCATTTATTGTTCGATATAAGGCTTTACTTAAGAAACAGGCAGATGCAGTCGCTGCGAGGGATAACTCACCGTCACTCGACGATCTGCTTGCAGATGCGGAGGGCAAGATTGAAGCGGCTACGGGGGAAGGGATTAACATAGCGGTTGCTGAAGCTCGGGAAGAGATCAATAAAATTGATGTGAAGGCGAGCCTCTACAGACGTAGTGAATTTCGTGAAGCACTGGCCGAGCAAATCACCAGTCCACGCAACCGTTTGTTTGCTGAATCATTTGTAAACCGAATCTGGCACGATTTAGTTGGCCGTGGATTTGTGGAACCTGTCGATGATTTCAGGGAAGACAATCCGGCAAGCCATCCGGAAACTCTGGCTTTTATCGCAGATGAATTTGTTGCTAACGGCTACAGCTTTAAGCAACTTGTAAAGTCGATAGTACAATCGGATGTCTATCAGCAAAAGCAAGTGCCGTTGGATGTGACTGAACTTGAGCAGGAAGAGTTGGAAGTGGCTTTCCTGGCAACGCCGATGCGACGTATGCTGAGCGAATCATTGTATGACAGTATTGTCACGGCTGGACATCTGTTTGATTTGAAATATCGAACGGGTGAAAATGAGAGGATTATCGAGCAGGAAGTTCGTGTTTTACTGGCGGCGGATGGTGAACCTGAGAAATTAGAATCAACGGGCGTCCAAGATTTGTCCGGTGGGCAGTCTGAGATGACAAATCAGGCTATGGCTGCGATGAATAACGGCGGCGGAGCAGGGTATACACTCGAAGATGCGATTGAACTTGATTTCGATGCATTACTTGAAGAGGAAGATGAAGTTGAATTAGATCGGATGGTAGCAAAGAGTCAGGAAGAACTTGAAGCTGAGCGTATGCAAATGGAATCTCAACGCCGTCCTCGCCCGGGTATGAAGTACGAAACCAAAGTTGTCAAACGTACGGTTGATGATAATCCACGATTCAGTTCAGCCTTGCGTATGGCTACCCCGGCACCGGTTGGTCACTTTGTAAGAGTTTTTGGACAGACTTCACGTAATGATCTGGGAGAAGCTCGTGATGATAATCCGTCCATGCGTCAGTCCCTGATGATGCTTAACGGCCGATTAACTCATGAGGCATCTCGAGTTGGAACTCTTGAGCCGGTAGCCAAATATCTGACCGAGGGGAAGTTGCAGTTAGATAAGGCAATTGAGTTGGTATATCACGAAATCCTAACTCGGGATCCGTCGTCAGGCGAATTGGCCTGGGCGAAAGAAATTATTGTCGAAGCGAAGACTCTCACTGCAGGTGTGGCGGACTTGCGATGGATCATGATGAATAGTAACGAATTCCGATTTTTGCCGTAGTGCCAGAGTCGAAAACAATAGACAGAACATTTTAGCAACGAAGATTGGTAACCATACCAAACAGGAGAATCAAACCCATGGCATGTAACGATTACAAGCTTAGCCGAAGAGCAATGATGGGCGCTACTAGTGCTTCAATCCTCGGGTTTAGTATCCGTGACCTTTTGGCATACTCTGGTGCAGACCATGAAGCTAAAGCAGAACATGTGATTTTGTTCTGGAACGGTGGCGGAATGTCACATATCGATACCTGGGATCCTAAGCCGGGACGGCCTACTCAAGGTGAATTCAATCCGATTAACACATCGGCACCCGGGATCCAGATTTCTGAGATCTTCCCGAAGCTCTCGAAACAAATGCATAACGCGGCTTTGATTCGTTCGATCGCCGGGACCCAGGGAGCTCATGGTCGTGCTAGTTATAATCTTCAGACCAGTTATTTACCGGGACCAAACCTGCGTCATCCGGGAGTTGGTTCGGTGGTTGTTCATGAGCTAGAAAATAACAGCGATCTGCCGCCCTATATTACGATCAGTGGCCAGGCTCCTCGAGCCAGTTATCTTGGTCAGAAGTGTGAGGCTTACTATGTCGCAGCTCCAGGTGAAAAAGACCCCTACCTCGCATTCCCGTCAGGGATTAGTCAGGTTCGAGGCGATCGTCGTCTTGAGCAACTGGCTAAGTTTAATCAGCGATTTTTGGATAAGAAAAGTGATACACGTCTGACTTCGACTCAGACGTCTATCGAAGATGCCGTCCGTCTGATGCGTTCGCCAGCGTTGGAAGCTTTCGAACTGGACAAGGTTGGTTCTAAAACGTTGGAACGCTATGGCGATACGAACTTTGGTCGCGGAGCTTTGATGGCAAAACGACTAGTAGAGAAAGGTGTCCGGTTTGTTCAGGTGAACCGCGGTGGTTTTGATACGCATGGCAATAATTTCCCAGCGATGTCAAATCACGGCGAAGTGATGGACCCTGCACTGGCTTCGTTGATGGAAGATCTGAGTGAGTCGGGAATGTTGGAAAAGACGATGGTTATTATGCTCAGCGAATTCGGAAGAACACCTCGGATTAATGACAATGCAGGGCGTGATCACTGGGCGTCCGTCTTCAGTTGCTTTATGGCTGGCGGCGGTATCCAGGGAGGCCAGGTGATTGGTTCTTCAGATGAAGACGGAGCGATGCCGAATGATCGTCCGGTTCAGGTTGCTGATATTCATGCAACTTTGTGCCATGCGATGGGTATTGATCATGAGAAAGAAGTGATGACACCACTGCTCCGTCCGATGAAATTGGTTGATAACGGAGCTCCGGTTATGGAGCTGTTTAGTTAATTCGTCAGCCAGTTTATTACGCTCTAGTTAATAAGTTCTATAATGAAACCTGGCTTGCCAAGTAGATTTGGTTGGCCGGGTTTTTTTGTCGCTTGAGGCGACACTACAATTTGATTGATCATAAGATCGAGGTATTCAGGATTATGTTGCGTCCCCCCCTCTACGCAGTAGGCCTCTCGGTAGCCGTTGCTCTTCTCGTCTTCCCTCCTTTCACTAAGGTGATTGCTCAGGATCAGCCGGACTCGGTGGCTCCTTCCGGCATGCGTGGGTCTTTGGTGGAAGACCGTGCTGCTCGCCAGTTGATTGATGCTGGTGATGCCCGTATGGATGCCAATGAGACTGAGAAGGCATTGGAGATCTGGAAGTCGGTCATCGAACGATATCCGCGAAGTCGGGTTCGCTTTGCAGCGCATATAAAATTGGGGAAATATTATCTTGATCGGGAACGAGCTTATGATCGGGCCAGAACTCACTTTGAAGAAGTAACGATTGAAGATAACCGTGATGATGATCAGCGTGCGGACGCATTGCTAAATGTCGGTATATGTCACTACTGGTCCCGTTTGTACGGCAAGTGTTTTCAGGTTATGCGAGACGTGATTGAAGAGTTTCCTGTTAGCCCTCAAGTAAATCAAGCCTATTACTACATCGGGTTGGGGCACTTTCAGCAGGGACACTACAGTCGAGCGATTGATGCTCTGGAAAAAGTCGGGACGACGCTGACTGATGAAGATAGTAACAACGAAAAGCTCGAAGCCGGGAAACGGTTTTTTGTCAAGGTTGAGGATGCTGATCTGGCTGTGCTCGATGCGGAAGATAGTGTCGATGTTGTTTGTAAGTCATCTGGAGGAGACGAAGAGGTTGTGAAGTGTTTCCCGATCGGGCGTAATGTTCGGATCGTACTTGGATCCGTTCAGACAGGGCTTGGTATTCCCAAACCAAACAATGGAACACTGGAAGTGAAGGGTGGAGATACAGTNCAGGTGTTGTATACCGATGCGCATACGGAAGAAAAACAAGTTGATGTCGAGGTCCTGTCCGAAGTGACTGTCGTTGGTGACGGCGTGGTGCAATTCAAGGACGGTGCCTTCCGTGAATCTTTGAATGGTGTCGTGATCGGAAAGACGGCCAATATTGAAATTGTGGATGCTGATCGTGATGTGTCGGAAAATGCTGATTCCATTGAGGCCACGATCTCTATCTATCGACGCAAGACCGATGAAGAAATTGAAAATGAGAAGGCCGAATTGATTGCTAAGGAAGGAGTTCCGGAAGGAGGGAACCCTCCTGCTAAGACATCGCTTGACGATATTCCCCTGTTTGACGAGGAAGAGGAAAACGTTGATCCTTTCAAATTAATAGAAACGCTGAAAGTGACTCTGGCTGAAGTTAAAGTTGAAAGACAGCGTAANCAGATCTTNGTTGTGCCGGGAGAAGGTGGCGAGGTATTGGAAACTCCGGCGGCAACAGNTGANCCNCTGNCAACAGAAGANACTCAAACGGCAGATGCGAAAACGGTTGCGGGNCAGGAGGCANCGGCTACTTCGCCACAGCAAGAGGTGATTGAAGATGAAGCGGAAGCCAAAGCCGTGCATAGTGGCGTGTTTCGAACGACAATTGCCGTTGTGCGAGCAGAAGACGTTATGGCAGATGCTCAATTGCAGGCAATGCCCGGGGATCAGATTCGCATTACCTATGAAGATCAGTTGCATACAGGAGAAGGAGTTGCTGTATTGACTTCGAAGGGTCGATGTCTGGAGGGTAATATTGGCGGTGTTCGTGTTACACGTGCATTGATTTCTGATGANGAGTTACGAGTGCAGACTCAGTTGAAGACGGCAGATGCCTTGACTCGTATCGGAAATCGATACAAAGAGTTCGGTTTGAAAAAGAAAGCTGAAGAGAAATACGGTCAGGCCTTGGGTGTGTGTGAACGGATCATGCCGGACGTTCAAAAGCTTCGTGGTCGACTGCTTGAAGAGACTTATGTTCAACTATGGCATATTTATTTTGAGATGGATCGCTTGAATCTGGCCGCTGCTATGTGTGAGCGATTACAGCGTGAGTTCCCTGCTAGCGGTTTTGTCGATGATGCTTTGTTGCAGTTGGCAGATGTGGCTCGGGTCGAGGGAGATCTTAATCGAGCGATTGGTATTTATACCCGATTGGCAAATATGAAAACGAGTCAATTGCGAGGGGAAGCTCAGTTTGGCATCGCGGAGTGTTTTGAAGCGATGGCAGATGCTCAANCGAGTGAAGCGGGCGCNGCTCAGTTAAAAGATAAAGCATTTCAGGAATATAANAAGGTATACGACCAGTTCCCTGAAAGTGGTCGNGTNGGNGAAGCGGTTGCNAAAATGGCNAACCACTATTACCTGCAAAAAGATTATTCNCGAGCGATTGATACTTTCGAGACGGTNCTTGAGAGTCATCCGGATGCGCGTTTCCTGGACGTTATATTGTTCAATTATGGTCGTTGTTTGTTCCGTATGAATCGACGCGGTCCTGCACGACAGCGATTTGAACAATTAATCGCAGACTTCCCGGAAAGNACCTTGGCTCAGGAAGCTAAGAAAATTGCAGAAGCTTTGAAAAATGCNGGNTTTTAGTCGTNCGAATTNGCTTCGTGTTCTTTCTATGGATAGCTTCNTAANACTTCATTGATNGATTTCCGCNGGAAAATATACAGAAAAAATAAAAACGATGAACATGCAACTCAATAACACCTGTTTTCGATTAGCACTACGCCCGTTTTTGATTTTGGCAGTAGTGATGACGACGTCAATTTCCATCGTGGGAAGTGTTTACGGACAGGCAGAGGAGGACCCGGTCGCTGAAACCTCTGCCATTAACCAACGGTTGAGTCAGCTCGAATCGGAGCTAGGAAAGTACAAAGACTCTGCTCCGGAGGCAGCAAACTTGATGCTCCAGTTGGTGGATGAATATTACAGGCATGGTCGTGGTCTTGGATTGGTGCGAATTTGCCAACGCTTTACACAAGTGCACTTTAATCATCCTAAGCACCGTGAAATGATGCTTAAGCTGATTGATGGTCAACAGGTGTTATCACGTAATAACGAACTCATTGTGGCTTGTCGGCAACATTTGGAACTTTATGGTGCATCTGGAGAAGCTGCGGCGATTGAAATTCGATTAGCCGATGCGTTGGAGCAAACCACGGATCGTGAAGGAGCTGCTAAAGCAGCGGAAGTGGTCTGGAAACGATACGGGAATTCAGTGATCGGTAAGAAGTACGTCGAACGCGCGGTGTATATCTACCAGAGTTTGCCTGGCAATGAACTGCAGACTCAGGCTGCAGTGTTGTCAGAAGAAGCAATGGAGAAGATTCCAGCTAAGGATTTCGCGAGGGCGATGGGGCTCAATGCTGTTTATCTTTATTCCCGACTTTCCCAGCGTGTCGAGTCTAACCGTGTGATTAACCGCATGTTCCAGCGAGGGCTCGCTGGCGATAGTGTACAGCAACGNGCCTCCTATTTACAGATGGCATCAAATTACGAGCAGCTTCAGCAGTACACCAATGCNGCGANTATGTATCAGCGGGCCCGGCAGATTCGAGACGATGCGGACACGCTCTATAAACAGGCAATGGTTGTCTANANCAGTAAAACGAATCCCGGTCAGACAGAAGGGCTGTTGAATCAATTCAAGCAAAAGTATCCGGNAGATGANCGGAAGTGGATTCTNCAACAGTATGTNGCGTCCCAGTATTACGGNGCGATGAATAATGCGAAAGCACTCCAGTTNATTNGTGATGGCTTGCAGGGTGATGCGGTAACCCATAATGCGGGTGCCGTGTTTGTCACCCTTAACGGTTCAGAGCCAGCGAAATTGCAGGACACAGAACGAGTGATACGTGATGCGATTAATAAGTCAAAGAATCCCGCTTCCCGAGCCAAGCTCTACAGGATCCTTGCCTTTGGTATCTATCAAGGTGAAGCCTTTAATCAGAATCGGGCCTTGCAGTTATGTCGGGAATTCCTATCACGCTATCCGGATGGTGGAGGTGATACGACTTATATGATTGACTACCTTTTCAAAAACTCGGTGGATGACAATTCCTTCCGCAATGACGTCCGTATGGTTCTCGCCTCGCGGAAGAAATTTCTCCAGCATTCAGGTTTAGTTTCCTATCCAGCTGCTTGGGTTCAGGCCAATCGGAGTCATAAGGATTACAAAGCCAGATCCCAGATTCTCAAACAGGAGCTTGCAACCGCCGATAACGATCCACTGGTCAAGCTGTGGGCGCAGTCTGGTGGAAATACGAAGAATGCGGCTGCGATCCGCCAACAACTTCTTGAGTCGGGACATTTTAATGCCATGAATAATGACATGGCGGTGAGAAAATTGACCGAGCAAACATCTTATTACCGTAGTTACGCACCAACAGCTGATCGTGGACTTGGTAACAAGTATTATGCCTTGTGGATTCGTCGTTTTCCTAACGACCTCAAGGTGGCTGCGGACTATCTCTATATGGCAACCACGTACGGGACGCCTGAAGATTGTCGCTCGGCACTTCAGCATATGCTTCGTAAGGATCCGCAAAACGCTACGTCTGATACCTTTAATCGAATGTTAACCTGCGCTGCACGTAACGAAGATGCCAATCTTGGTCGTCAGGCATATAACTGGATTCGCCGAGAAGAACAGCAGCATGGTGTGCAGGCTGCAAACCTGACAGCAATGGGGGATATTCTCACCGAATTGAAACTGGCTGATCTGGCAAAAGAGAGATATCAAACGGGAGCCGGGCTCCCGGTATTAACGGCGGATGGAAAACAGTGTATTGACCGTCTTGCCGCACTTGAAGAAGATCCTGCCAAACGGCAGCAGGTGTATGAGGCCGCCTTACGTAAAGTCTCAGATCAATTTGGTTCGCTGATGCATAACATTATCTCGCTCCGTCTTGCTCCAGAGGAAGGTAAGACGATTGATTGGAATGCTGTGCTGACACTACTCGAGCAAACACGTGATCGTGATTTAGATCGGCCATTCACTTCCTGCGGCCTTGATGTAAACACTTGCGTAGGATATCTCTCGACTTTAAGAGGTTCTGAAACTCTGGAACCTGCTCAAATTCGGCAATACATGGAGCGTTTTGTGAAGCTTGATCTTCCATTGGTCTCGCCGGTCGCACAACTGCTAATTCTTAACGATGACGAAGTCGCCAAACCAGAACAGATGGCAATTTTGTTGATGTATCAAAAAGCAACGTACAACTGTGGGGAAACTTCTCAGGGATTTGATCAACTTACCCAGTTTGCAAAATCAGCGGCTGCGAATCAGCAACATGTAGAAGCGACGACGATTGGTACGGGGATTTTAGCTAACTTTGCCTCCGTCGACGAAGCTCGNCGTAAGGCAGTACGNGANCTGGTCAGTCGTAGCTATACACAGATCGGCGAAGTCGGTTTGACAATTGATGAAGATAGTCCTATCGCACCCTTGTTGCAGGCAGCCCTTTACTTACGTCTTGGAGATCAAGAATTAGCCTTTGATCTATACAGCGAAAACGTAGACCTGTTTAGTGAACATCGTGAGCAGATGCCAGTGGACCTCGTCGAGTTTGTTGTCGAACGCTTAATTGCNGCAGGTGGCGACGAAAACTTTGATTATGTCGAAGATCTTGTGCGAACCTGGTTAGTGAAAAATAGTGAGTCGGAAGAAGTTGGTGATGGCGCCAAAGCGACGATGCAATTGTTGCTCGCTGAAAACTACTTTAAGGCTCGCAGATTTGATATCGCACGTAGCGAATATACGACGGTCGTTAATCGTTACCCCGAATCTGAACAGGCCCTGGAAGCTCAGTTTGGTATTGGCGAATCGTTTATGGAGCAAAAAGTCTTTGATCAGGCTCAGCAAGTCTTCGATAAACTGGCGAATAGTAATGAAACATTGATTGTGGTACGGGCAGAATTCCTACGGGGTGTTCTCTCATTTCGGCGAGGCGATCGTGATGAGGCACGAGATATCTTCCGGAGCGTGTTGGAGAGAGTTCCTAATGTGGAGCTTGCTAACCAAACGCTATACAACCTCGCGGAAATTTATCGCGTGGAAGAACGCTACATCGATCAGCTGAATTTGTTGCGGACGATTGGACGTTTGGGGCGACAAAGTAAAAGTCGTCACAACCCTGGAACTGCGTTGTCAATCGTCGTTCATGATAGCGATCTGGGAATTAGTCGTGGTCACAACCGGATTCCAGTCACTGTTACAACGACGGGTGGTGACAGTGAGATGGTTTACTTGATTTCCACCGGGGCAGGGAAAGGACTTTTTCGGGGAGATCTGGAAACAGTTCTGGGGGATGTCACTGCAGACGACGGTTACCTGCAACTTACCGGAAACGATGTGATTCGCTGTGACTATCCGGAAGAATTTCGTGCAGAATTTAAGAGCGTTCCTCTTTCTGATGTGGATATTCGAATTGCATCCAATGCAGACTTTGAAATTGCCAGTAGCATCGATGGTGAAAATGAAGAAACCACCTTCAGCGATGAATTGATTGCGCAGCAGGAAGGGGCGGGTGACGAGCGTTTAAGTCAGTCTCGTCCTTCGAATCAAGTAAAGCCCGGTAATCCTTTATATATTCAGGTCGAAGACCCTGATCGTGACCTGTCAGGTGAAATCGATAATCTGGTCGTGAAACTCGTCACAGACAGTGGAGATGCAGTTCAGGTTGAGATCCGAGAAACCTCTCCACATTCGGGTATGTTTGAAGGCACGGTGGATACAAGCGAACTTCCTGCCGGAGCCCTGGCGACTGATTCTGCGATTGATCATAGTCCGCTGATGGCAATTGATAAAGATCCAAAGACATTCTGGCTTAGCCAACCAGACGGAGCGGCTCCTAAAGACCTAACCGTCGATATGAAAGATCTGTATGGCATCTCCCGAGTAAATGTCGGGTCGCCAAGTTCAGATAATAATCATCCTGTTCGCATGGATTTGCTTGGTAGCTACGATGGTGAATTTTGGTTCCGGCTTTCGAGCTTCCCACGTCGTAATCAGGTGGGAGAATTGATCGACACGATTTCGGAAGTGCAGCAGTTAGTTGTAATGGGAGATCACCGGAGCTATCGCGAGTGGAGTCAAGTGTTGGCATTAGCAGCTAACAAGTCCGATGAGTTTACACCGGTTGAAAATGAATTAGTTATTCAGGAAGAAATTGGTGAAGACGAAAAAGCGGCGGCACGAAGCGTCCTCTGGTCCGGTCTCTTCAATATGGATCGCAGCGCCGCAGTTCGCTTCCGCATTCAGGGGAATACCACAGCAGTTTCTGTCGATGGGATTCTTGAATTGCCAGTGGCCGCAGGTACTCGGACGGTTGACGTTTGGCTGGAAAAGGGGAGGCATGAGATTCAGGCGTTTAGTGCGTTTGTGAATCAAGAGCAAGGGGCAAAGCTCGAATACGCCATTGCTAGTGTGGATACTCAGCAGGTGCTGTTGCAGCCAATGCGAACGGAACAGTTTATTAAAGCGGTCAACGATGTTGAATTAATCCAAACTCCTGAGGTCCTCAAACGATTTGAGGTTGCGACGGCTCAGATTTCCAAGACGACGGAGACATTTGCGGTTATCGAAAAAGCGGAATTGATGGTGACGCAAAACTGGAATGCACTGGAAGACACTTTGAGTATTAGCCTCGATGGCACGCAGGCAGGTGTTTATGAATTGTGGCTGGATTACAGTCGCAGTGGATCCGGAGCCCAAATTCAATTGACGCTTGATAATCAGGTGCTGGATCATTCGCTGGTCAATACAGGATCTTATGACAATTACCAATCGGTCTTTATCGGCCACGTCATGATCGAAGCTTCCGGTAAGAAACAACTCTTGTTCACTCCGGTCACAGTGACTTCGAATCTAATGGAGTTGAAAGGTGTGGAGTTGCGACCGATTGATCGTGACGCTGTTGTGAAAAATGGTGATAGTTGGGAATTCAGATTTCCGGAACGTGAAATCCGATATACGAAGGTCGTAGTGAATGAATATGTGGGTGATGCAGTTGCTATTAGTCAGATCGAAGTTGGAAACGCTGACAACGGTGAAACTCAGATTCCTACAGATTCGGACATTCTCTCACTAGCATCCAATGATGTTCTGGAGATTGCTGCAGGTGACCGAGTGGTCGCGACATATACGGATGAATACACCTTGAATGAGCTGAATACGGCACAGTTATTGACCCGTGAATTGACTGCCACCTATCACAATGGTGAAGTAAATGCAATTTCATATAGTCTTTCCGCTTCCGGAACTGGAGGAGTCAACGCTCAACGCAAAGAACTCATGCGGGTGGATCCTGGTGAACGCATTGTTGTGGAAGTGGTTGATTACGATGAGGACCGTTCAAATGATATCGACACGATTACGGTGGATGTTGTGGTCAATGATGGTGATCCGATTCAATTAGACGCAACAGAGACCGGACCTAATACCGGTATTTTTACACGGGAAATTGATACGACGTCGACCGATGCTGAAGGTAAGCTCACGGTAAAGAACGGTGATGTTGTTTATCTCCGTTACCTCGATAGCCAGAACACATTTCCAGGACATACCGTACCACGAGAAAGAATGGTTTTTGTGAATGAGCCGACCGATGCTCGCGTTCGGATTATTCCTTCCCTTGCGCAACGTACCTCGTCAACGACGCCGGCATCTGTTCAGTATCTGCCAGAATCCGAAAACCAAGATTCGGCAGCAGTTGCGTTTGATGCTCCACTCCTTGTGGAAGTCATTGACCCGGATATGGCCAAAGATACGGGAAGTACGGTCACCGTCGCTTTGGTGACAACAGGGGGTTCTGTAGTGTTTGTGGATTGTGTGATTAGTAATGTCCATTCAAACCTTCCCCAAAGCGTGACGGACAATGAAGCGTTAGTGGCGGGGCGATTTGTAGGTCAGGTCATCATGCAACTTGGAGGGAAAGAAAGTCCTAATATCATTCCGTTAACCTCAGAAATGCCACGTGGGCTGATTGGACGAGTTCACGAGGGGAAAGAAGAAATGGAATTACTACCAGGCTTGGTGGCAATGGTTCTAAACCTGACTGGTGAAGATGTGATCAGCATGAGGTATAAGGACGAGATTACCACAAATGGTGAGTCTCCGGTTCTCCAGTATGACGGAAGACTTGTCTCAACCGGGAATCTGCAGATCACCGACCGTGAATATGAAGAAGATGTTCAGTTGTTGCATGTTGGAGAGAAGATTTTTCTGAAAGTCAATGATCCTGATCAGGATGTNTCGGACGAGCGAGATAGTATCTTGGTTACTGTCACTACGGAACTTGGGGAAGCAGAAACCGTATCGTTGTTCGAAACGACGGTTCACAGTGGGGAATTCACCGGTGCCTTTGATCTGGAAGCGACAGAGAAACCAACAGTCAATAACATCACACCTGAGGCTTCNCAAATCGAGACATATTTTGGTGATCAGGTTACGGTAGCCTATACCGATGGGAAGTCTGCTGAATCCACAGAGGCGTTGGAATTGACTCAGTCCCTGCCTGTCGTTGTGGGTACAGACGGTTTAGTAATCGCGTTTTCTAAGGCATTTGAGAATGAAGAGTTAGCCGTGGAAACGAAATTNCGAATCGCTGAAAGCTACTTTGAGTTGTTCAAAAGTCACAAAGAGCTTGGGCGTGATGAAGAACAAACTATCGATCTTGAGGCAGGTCGTCGGATTCTTCAGGAAGTGATGGAAGACTATCCGGATCCAAAATACGTTCCACGTATTTCCTACCTGTTGGGCCAGTTCTCTCAGGAACTTGAACAGTGGTCTCAAGCGATCTCCGCTTATGAAGTCATTTTGCAACAGTACGGTGATCATACACTGGCTCCGGATGCCCAGTATAAACTGGCCCAGTGTTTAGAGTANTCCGGTGACTTTGATGAAGCATTAGAGGCNTATGTTACGTTGGCGGCGACCTATCCAAAGAGCCCGCTGATTGCCAGTGTGATGATTCGAATTTCTGATCACTTCTATAAATCAGAACAGTTTGAGATTGCTGCCCAGGTTGGAGAGAAGTTCCTTGAGAAATTCGAGGGNCATGAACATGCACAGCGCATGGCGTTCAGAATTGGGCAGGCATTTTACAAGAGTGAGGATTACCAGGAAGCAGGGGACTCATTTGATCGTTTTATGAANCTTTTCCCNGAAGATGAACTTAGCGCGGATGCNTTGTTCTGGAGTGGTGAAGCCTATCGTATGGCTAATAACAATCAGTTAGCTTTCCGTAGATACAATCGTTGTCGATGGGATTTCCCAGCAAGTGAGGCGGCAAAGTTTGCTCGAGGCCGTTTGGCATTGCCGGAAATGCTGAATCAGTTCGAAGCTGAAGCCAATAGTATTGATAATGACAATTAATNTTTCAAGCTTACGCTCGCATTTTGAGACGGAAGACGATAACACAGTCACATAAAGACAACCCTAGAAAAAAACCAAGAGAGTAGGCGAAATAATGACTCGAAGATCGACATATAGTGTCAGTTTTCAGCGTTTGATAATTCTGGCATGTGGCTTCATCGCCTGGCCGGTGGTTGGAATAGCTCAGGATGACATCTTGGGNGAATTAATCAGCGACCAGNAAACTCAAACCACTCAAACCGATGATGACAATCAGCCTAGCGAGNAAGAAGTGGTAGAGCAGGCTACCACCGTGGCGCCGGAAGATGGGACTGGTTCAGAAGTTGNAGCGGGNGCTGAAGTGAATCAGGAGCTTGCTACAGATGAGTCAGCAGGTGATGCGGGCGAAGCGGATACTGGCCAGGGCGAGGTAGTCGTTCCTGACAGTGAAGAGCCGGGTGNCGTTGAGGAGTTTCTTAACTCTGGCGCTTTAGGTTTGTTGCTCAATGGTGGAGCATTCATGTGGCCTATTTTGTTGATGGGGATTTTGGCTGTGGGTGTCATCATTGAACGTTATCGAACTTTGAAAATGCTCAACGCAGACGACCAGCAGGTGCGTGAGCAGGTACAACAATTACTCTTCGATGAGAAGATTGAAGACGCTTTGGAACTTTGCGATACNCAACACGGGCCGGTGCCGGCAGTCTTGTCCGCTGGATTAAGAAAATACTATGTTTTGCGAAAGTTAGATTACGATGTTGCTCGAACAGANGAGCAGGTTGTTAAAGCNATGGACGACTACAGTGTACATATTGTGGCCGGTCTCGAACGTCATTTACCGGTCTTGGCTACGGTTTCCAGTGCAGCTCCGATGCTGGGATTNCTTGGGACCGTTCAGGGGATGATTGTGGCTTTTCAGCAGATCGTGGACCAAATGGGAGAGACNAATATTGTAGAAGCAGCCGCCAGCGGTATTCAGGTGTCATTGTTGACAACCTGCTTCGGGCTAATTGTTGGTATTCCGGCATTTGTTGCATTTAACTATTTCACAAGCGTTATCAATCGATTCGTATTGCAGGTTGAACAATCAGCAACCGAACTCATCGAGAATGTTTCGATTCAGTTAGCNGCTGCCGGAATGGATGATAAAAGTGAGTAAGCTCTGGTGAGAGAACGACGTCGTAGAAAGTTGATGGTAGAACCTCCNTCGAGTGCAACAGGTGACATNGCGTTTAACCTGATTGTGTTCTTTCTCGTATGCGCGTCAGTACAACCGGACAGCGGACGTCAACAAACCCTGCCTCGAAGTGAACAGGAGACACAGGAACAGTCTGAGAATATTGAAGTGCAACTTGGACGTAATACAGTCATGCTCAATGGTAATATCCTTCGTCAACAGGATTTTGATGCTGTATTGAAACGGGCGTTGAACGGAAAGACTCGACAGGAAGATCGCGTCGTGATTGTAAAGAGTAAAGCTGATACACCTTACTACCACTGGGTAGTGGTCACCGAGATGATCGAATCGGCAGGGGGTATCGTGACGATTCAAACCGAAGAGGAGCAGCAGGTTATTGTGCCTGGTGGTTAGGAGAGGAATCGACATATGAAGATTAAACGCAGGACATCACAAGCAGACGTGCCAAGTATGGCGATGGGAGACATCGCTTTTAATCTGCTGATTTTCTTTGTGATCTTAGCTCGGGCACAGGATGACAGTCATTTGCAATGGCAGCCGGCATCCGCGGAAGAAATCAACGCCTCCGGAACAGCGAAAGTTGCGGTGCTGATTGATAATGAAAATAAGTATTANGTCAATGGACAACAGGTCGGCGCATCGCAAATTGCCGAGGAAGTCGATGCGCTGCTGGGCAACACTCCGGCAGGTGAACGAATTGTTCTCTTTAAAGTTCATCGTGAAGCACAAGCGTTGTACTTTGAACCGGCCATTGAAGCGATTAGTGAAGTAGGTGGAGATATTGTTCATGTACTGGAACAAAAACAGGAGTAAGTAAGTATGAGCGATCAACAAGAACAACAGCCAGGTGGAATTCTGGGAGATGTCCAAAGTGTGAAGCGGAATGGTNCGGCATCTTTNACAGAGTTGCGGGAATTTATCGGTGCGTTGAAAGGTCGTAAACCTCAGGANGTGATGGGGGAAATGGCAAGTAATGGTCTGGTGCAGGGCATCATCCTGTCNTNTATCGGATTCGTTGTAGTNTTGCTTGTTTTCACAGCGTTTCCGTTCTTCCTGGCGGAAGANGAGCCCNNAGTGCAGNCAGAANCAACTCCGACTGCTTCACCAGTCCAGCCAGTAGAGCAGCCTCCCGCGGTTCAGAATGCCAATGAAGAAAAACCACTAGAAGGTGGTCCTACGGGAGATGCAGTACTTGATAATCTGGGGATTGGAGAAACGAAAGATGCTAATCCGGNTGCNAATCCTCTAGGAGATAAATTTGATGACCTGCTAGAGGGCGTGAAGTAACTGAGAGGTATTNGGGTTTNAGCTCAGAGAAGTGAGTGAAATGAAAGCGATGTTTAAAACGCGATCAGGGCAGATTGTCGGCGCCGTTGCGCTCGTCTGGCACTTTGCGTTGGTCGACTGGCTTTGGACTCATCTGCTGGCGGAATCGCTTCTTCCTGTAATTTTTCTGGCCGTTTCACTTTTGTGCTTAAGTGGCCTCTATAAACAGTACAAACAGCGTGCAGAAAACCAGNTTCAATTTTGGGCCGTGTTTTCACTTTGCATACCTGTTGGATGGCATGCCGGCGTCTTCTTCAGTGAATGGATGGGACTGGAAATGTTCCGGGCGTATTTCGCGCGNGGTGGTCTGGCTTTGTTTTTTATANTCGGANTGGTCTGGGTGATCTGGGGCGTTGAGAAATATGCCCAGCGAATAGAGACNGCCAGACGAGAGGAATTTAATCTCGAGAATGTTCTGCAACGCAAAAGGGCCAGTCGTCAGGATAGCGGTCGAAAAATTTGGAATCCTCTTGACCCTCATGCATGGTACTACGGCAACAAATCACCTCGGCTCAATCAGTCCTTAAATGGTTTTGTCAGTTACACNGTATTGTTTTGTCTGATTTGTATGATCCTCAGTCAGTTTCAGGGATGTACTCAGTACTATGATCTGCCGGCCGGTGGCGGTGAAAATCAGGCAGTTCAGCAAGTTGTCAAAGTGCAGAAAATTATTCGAAAGAAGTTTATTCTTAATCCCTATAGTGCCATCAATTACAACACGCCTGAATTGGATGACGTAAAGCTGGAATTGAACGAAGTNACAGCTCATCGATATACCAAAATGGGGTTTGGTGAAGGTGAAGGNGCGGGATTTGCCGGCGGCACGAGTANCGGTGTTGTTGGTTTCGTGCGACTAGAATATCCCGGAGGAGATTGGAATCAGGACTTTGGTATCGGTGGCGATATGAATATGTTGCTGAAGTATGCCGAGCTTACNGGTCAGAAGATTGATAAGAAAACGAAAGCTTACTCAGCGGCACAGTTAAAGACGTTTGATGGCGTGCGTTGTCCCCCCCTGCTGTATGTAACCGGACAACGAAATATTTCGCTCGGCAATAATGACGTGAAGATATTGCAGGAGTACCTCAACGATAAGCATGGAATGATTTTTGGAGATAATGGTGGAAGTCGCCATTTCCATAATCAGTTTTTATCCATGATGCAGCGGATTCTTCCGGAGGTACGTCCCGTTCGTATTCCTACGGATGATCCTATTCACACTCGTCCTTATCAAATCAATCGTATCCCTTATGTAGCTCCCCACGGAGGTGAGGAAGCATTGGGGTGGTTTAAAGACGGTCGTTGGGTTGCTTATTATCATCCGGGCGATATTGGAGATGCCTGGTCTGATGGACATGCTGGAGTGTCGCAGGAAATCTGGTCCAATTGCTATCGTTTGGGTGTGAATATCATGAGCTATGCACATATCGAGCATGCTAAGTGGCGATTAGCTCAAAAACAATCTGGTGGAGATGAATAATGAAATCGTTGCACATTCAATTATTGGTAATACTCTTGGCGACGATCTTTGCGACACCTGGGATCGCACAAACAAAGATCGACGAAATGTCGTTGGAGCGTTGGGCGAAGTTGCGCGAGGTTGAGCGGTACCAATTGAATATTGCCGAAAAGTACTTTAAGGAGAAGAAGTACGAGGTAGCGTTAAGTGAATATGAGAAATATTTATCGCTTTATGAACGTAGCGATGCCGCCTCGTTTGCACAACTCAAGTGGTCCCTTTGTCTCAATCAGCTCCGCAAACAGAATACGGCTATTAAAGAGGGGTTCCAATCGGTCGTTGATTATTGGCCCGACTCCGTAGATGCCGCGAAGGCATCATATTTGATCGGTAAGACGTATGTTGACATTGGTCGCGTGTCCTACGGTAAGAAAGCTTATCAGGAAACAATTGAAGATTATCCGGATAATCCTGTCGCGGTCTACTCGCTTTCCGGCTTGGCAGAGATCGCTCGTCAGGAAAAGAATGAAACCAATTTAGTCAAGATTTGGAAACGTCTGACTTTCGATATTGAGCGCACCAAACTGACCAGTGGTACCTGTGCAACGGCTGCTAATTCATTGGCAGGATACTACTTTGGAAAAGGAGCTTTTCCGGATGCATTGAAGAGTTTACAGGCCAACTACAAAGATGATCAACTCAGCTATTACGTTTACTATTACTCACGATCTCCGCTAAGTGGTCTGATCGGAAAGGATGAAACTAAAACGACTGGCTTGCGTCTGGCTGATCAGACGGTCTCCTACCTGAAGGCCCATCTTGAAACGGATTTATCAACCGATGCTCTAAAGAGCAAGGCGCAACAGCAGTGGAATCAGATGATCGAAGTTCAAAAGTATTCTCGTCGCGACGATAAAGTGCTGGCTGCTTATAAGGCTATGTTGGGGGTGTTTGGCAATACAGACGAGATTCTGGGAAGCCTGGCCGACTACCACGTTTCACAAAAGCGGTATGACCAGGCGCGTTCTATTTACCGACAATTCAAGGATAAGATTCAGGGGTTTTCAAAAGTGGCAGTCAGTTTTTCCTCTGAAGGTAATGTAGCCGAAGCAGTGAAAGTTTATAAACAGCTGGCTGGATTGGATCCAGAGAATTCCGCCAAGTGGCAAGGAGCCGAAGCATCGGCTTATGTAGCGGTAAAGCAATATGTACAAGCCATTCAGATCTATCGGTCTTTAGTCGCTTCCGACGCACTTAATAGTCAGCAATGGCTTTGGGCTTTGGCAACCACTCAACGAGATGCTAACCAATGGAAAGAAGCGATTGGCACATTTCGTCAGAGTGAGAATTTCCCCGAGAACTATCGTCAGATGGCTAGCTGCCACCGTGCTCTTAAAGAGTATAAAGAAGCACTTATTCTCTACGGTCAGATCATTGGTGGAAGTGAATCGATGGCACCATGGGCCCAATTGCAAATTGGCTATACGTATGAGCAGATGGATTCAGCAGAGCAAGCAATTAAAGCATTTCAGCAGTGTTGCAAGAAATATCCCAAAGCATCTTACGCCAGTACGGCGCATGCTCACTTACAGAATAAGTACAAGATTTCCGTTACACTTGGTGGTGGTACTGATGAGTAGCATGGCCGACTCTAGAATCGGCAGGATGAAATCTGTTTTTTCTGGCTCGAACTTTTACTTTCACCTAATCCTTAACTGGCCGGGTTCTTTGCTTAAGACCGAACCCGCATTGCTGAAGTAAGGTATATCCAAAACACAGCCTTCAATTCATAATGTGACACATGAGCGGTACTACCTATGAATACGATGTTTTGGTTGTCGGAGCTGGGCACGCAGGGACAGAAGCGGCGGCTGCTGCCGCTCGAACTGGTGCGCGGGTTGCATTACTCACAACCAACCTCGATACCGTTGGGCAGATGAGTTGTAATCCGGCCATTGGTGGAGTTGCCAAAGGACAGATCGTACGCGAAATTGACGCGTTGGGCGGTCTCATGGGACGAGCTATTGATAAGACCGCTCTGCAGTTTCGTATGCTAAATAAACGTAAAGGTCCGGCCATGCACAGCCCTCGTGCGCAGGCCGATAAAAAGCTCTATCAGCAGGAAGTTAAAAAACTGATAGAGCAGCAGGACGGGATTTCACTTCGTCAGGAACTAGTAGAAGATATCCTGACTGAAAAAGATGGTGAAGTCGTTCGGGTGACGGGGGTTCGTGTACGCGGTNATGCCCTGTATCGGGCGCAGGCAGTTATTCTTACAACAGGAACATTTCTTTCTGCCTTAATGCACACCGGTGAAGCAAAAACTGCGGGCGGACGTGCTGGTGAAGGTACGAGTCAGGGGATTAGTCAGGCATTGAGCGAAGCCGGATTTCGTTTGGAACGGTTCAAAACAGGAACGCCGCCAAGACTTAATTCTCGTACCATCGATTACCGTCAGGCTGAAGAACAACCAGGCGACGCGGAGCCGGAACCGTTCTCATATATGACGGANAAAATTACTCANGAACAGTTNCCCTGCTGGATTACCTATACCAATAACAANGTGCACCAGTTAATTCGTGACAATCTTGACCGGGCTCCAATGTATAGCGGTCAGATTAATTCGGCGGGTCCTCGTTATTGTCCGTCGATTGAAGATAAGATCGTTCGCTTTGCAGACAAAGACAGACATCAGCTCTTTCTTGAGCCGGAAGGATATGAAACAGAAGAAGTTTATGTAAACGGTATCTCAACCAGCCTGCCACGAGATGTTCAGGATGCAATGTTCAAGATGATACCTGGTTTGGAGAAAGCTCAGATCATGAGGTACGGGTATGCCGTGGAGTACGATTATAGTCCTCCTGACCAACTTCGCCCGACGCTTGAAACCAAGTTTATCAAGGGCTTGTATTTTGCCGGACAGATCAATGGC
Organism: Planctomycetaceae bacterium; assembly: GCA_002705165.1. GTDB lineage: Bacteria > Planctomycetota > Planctomycetia > Pirellulales > Pirellulaceae > UBA721. Next base: position 22,534 of record PAJC01000005.1, read on the forward strand.
ACAACCGGCTATGAAGAAGCCGGGGCACAGGGATTGATCGCCGGGGCCAATGCNGCCTTAATGCTGGCNAAGAANAANTCNCTTGTNATTGAACGTAGNCAAGGCTATATCGGTGTGTTGATTGATGATTTAGTTACCTGTGGTGTAGATGAACCTTACCGCATGTTCACTAGCCGAGCTGAATATCGTTTGTTACTTCGGCAGGATAATGCTGATCGTCGTCTCACCCGTCTGGGATTTGAGCATGGTTTGGTTTCACAGCAACGAGTTGACTGTCTTACGAAGAAAGAGAGCCAAATTGAAGAAGTTTTGACGTTATTGGAATCAAAGCATCTGGGGCAGGCAACACTGACGAAACATTTACGTCGTCCAGAGACCACCTGGGATGAGATTGTAGAGCGTTTGCCGGAGTTGAGTGAATTGTCTTCCGAAGTGGTTCAACAAGTGACCTATGACGTCAAGTACTCCGGCTATATTGCTCGACAGCAGATGGAGATAGATCGCCAGAATCGTCTTGCCGAGAAACAGATCCCGGACAATTTCGACTATGAAGCCATCGGACATTTGCGTACAGAGGCGCGGCAGAAACTATCCACTATACGCCCAGCCACTGTCGCACAAGCTTCTAGAATTAGTGGTATAACGCCGGCAGATATGGCGTTGGTAACGGCTTATTTGCAAAATCGTTCTTAAAAGTCAAGCCACGTATTGTCTGAATCTGAGCTGGATTGCACTCGTTCGATAAACCGAACACCCTCNAGACCGTCGTAGACATTAGGGTAGAGCGTGTTAATTCCCGGATTGAATCCAGTGGCGATATTCTTTGCTATGTCATCAAAAGTCGCTCGATAGATATTGGCAAAAGCTTCATAAAACCCTTCCGGATGCCCCCCTGGAATTCGCGTGGATGCTTTGGCGAGCTCGTGCATATAGTCGCCTCCNGGGTGTCGATGCATGATTTCGGTGGATGCTCCCTGACGTCGAACAACAAGTTGGTTAGCGTCCTCCTGACTCCATTGTAGTGAGCCNTTGGTACCGTCGANCTCCANGNTGAAGTCNTTTAGCCTTCCGTGACTCATTTGGCTATAAGTGATTAGCCCTAAAGCTCCATTGTCCATTCTCAGTTGAATTAAGCCGTAATCATCTATCGCACGAGTCGGATGAAATGATTCCGTAGTGGCTGCAAGCTTGTTGATATTTAGTCCGGTTACAAACCTCAGTAAGTTATAGGCATGCGTACCGATATCTCCCAAAGATCCGGAACCGGCTTTGGAGGGGTCTGATTTCCAGGCCCCACGAGCCGCGGGAACCGTACTGTCAAATGTTGTAAGCCAGCCCTGTATGTAAGAGGAACGAATAGCGAGGATGTCTCCGATTTCACCCGCTTCAATAATTTCTCTTGCTTGTCTGACCATTGGGTATCCGGTGTAGTTATGCGTTAAGGCAAAGATCTTACCGGTCTCTTCAACCGTCTTGACTAATTCTCTCGCACTTTCGACATTGTTGGTCATGGGTTTATCACAGACAACATGAAAGCCNGNCTTTAANGCAGCCTGAGCAATNTCAGCATGTGTGTGATTGGGGGTAGCGATGCTTATGAAATCGATTCTATCTTTCTCATCGAGTTTCAATTCACCAGCAAGTAACTCCTGGAAATTACCATAAGCCCGATCTTCCCGGATGCCAAATAGGGGAGCATATTCTCGGGATCGTCGAGGATCTGAACTCAANGCTCCTGCACATAGTCGGGCTCGATTGTCGAGCGTGGCGGAGATGGCGTGTACTCTTCCAATGAAGGCAGCTCCACCTCCACCGATTAGCCCCATACGAAGTTTCCGATTAATTTCAGGATTCATNTCCACCACCGTTNATATCATTTCCGTTGAGTCAGTTTTTGTTTTAGTTGNATTCTGGGATGGNGATCAATTGTAGCGAATCGATTGCTTTGATAATTCCCCAATCTAATCTGACGCGATTGAGATTTCAAAGAGCTTCGCTTTATTGGTGTTGACGTCGATTCTTATATTTTGGCACAATCGGCCTCGTTGGGAATTTAGCCAAGATTGGAAAGATTGGTTAATCCAACGAAATGCGGTGTTCTTGGAGTCTAAGTGATTTAGATTTGGATAGGACAACTGAGTAACTAAGGTGATAGACAGGATTTGGAAGCAGCAGGGTATTTGAGTAGATTACCTCACAAGCGTTTCAAACCGATTAATTCAGGAGGGACTTTCCGTGTCACTCTCAGCAAAAACAGTATTTACAACCGGGGAAGCTGCCAAGATCTGTAAGGTCAGTCAGCAGACAATTATTCGTTGTTTCGACAACGGAAGCCTGAAGGGTTTCCGAGTTCCNGGCAGCCGTTTTCGTCGTATTCCGCGTGAACAGCTTTTCGCTTTCATGAAGGAAAATGGTATTCCAACGGATGCTTTGGAAAGTGGAGACCGTAAGGTATTAGTGGTTGATGACGATGTTGAACTAGTGGAATTGNTGGTTGATGTCTTCGAACGTGATGGTCGCTTTGAAGTCAAAACAGCAAATAATGGATTTGATGCAGGTATGTTGGTTCGAGAGTTTCGTCCTGACCTGGTTGTTCTCGACGTTATGCTTCCGGATATCAACGGTAAAGAAGTATGTGTTCGTGTAAGAAACGACGANACGCTGGAATCCGTAAAAATCATCTGTATTTCCGGGATGGTGGAACAGGATAAGATCTCCGAACTGACAGCGGCTGGTGCTGATGACTTTATGCACAAACCGTTCACTGTAGATCGACTATTAGATCGAGCTTGTGATCTCCTGGAGATGGAACGAGCAGTTGTCAACTAGTTTTTATANAACTAGTTCCCGGAATCTAGTTAGCGAAAAAAATAAAAACGTACATCATCCGGTGTGCGTTTTTTTATTGAGGCTCTTGTAGGCAATGGTATGACGAACTGGCCGACCATAAGCGTTCATGATCAATCTTTGGGGTTACCTATTCTTAAGGCAACTCTTGATCGCCTTGTACGCACGATTGTTTGTCTGGATAGAGGAAGTCGTGCCGAGGAGTATGAAGACCTGTTCCAAGCGGATCCATTCTTTGCCGTCTGGATCGCCGCCCAGGCTTCCAACCGTGGTGTGACTGCTGGATCTGAATCGGCTCTTGCTGCCTGGTTGAATGGAGAAGGAGAGCAAGTTCTTGCTGAGTTGGATCCGGACCCAACCGATGAACTGCTTACCCCTGATCCGGAAGTATCCGCTGCCTATCTTTGTCGTTTAGTAAGCACTGCCAGTGAAACGGGACATTCTGTAGTCTCTTTGGTATTTGCTCAATCTCCAGAGATTGACCTGGCCAACGACCAAATTGCGAATCAGCTGATGAAGAAGATGAATACAGTTTTGAATTCAGAGGGACCCGTCGTATCGTTTGCCGACTGGCAAAAAGTACTTAATTGGGATCAGCGGGATGAGTTATTTGAACGTCAGCTTCATCATCAGAAAATGCTGGCGATCAAAAATTTTGCCTATGGCGCCAGTCACGAAATTAATAATCCGCTGGCTAATATAACTTCTCGTGCACAGAATCTCGTCAAGGTTGAAGAGGATGTTCATCGTCGGCGGGAATTATCCACGATTGAAACTCAGGCCCATCGCGCGTCATCGATGATTGCTGACCTTATGGTATTCGCTCAGCCACCCTCTCTTAACTTAGAACCTGTTAGCGTAAAGCAACTGGCAACTCAAGCGATGCAGGAAATGAGTGAATTTACAGTCCCTCTGGGACTCGATATGGAGGTTGACGATAGTGAAGATGTTATGATTCAGTCCGACGAAAAAGCCTGCCTCGAAATCTTCAAGATTGTAATACAGAACAGTATCGACGCCATGGAGGAAGGTAAAATTTCACTGGCCTGGCAAGTCGATGAAAGCAGGGTTTTCGTAACGGTGTCTGATAACGGAACACCTATTCCGGAGCAGCAGTTAGACATCGTTTTTGACCCATTCTTCTCAGGACGCGAAGCTGGCCGGGGAATTGGGTTTGGGCTCACTAAAGCCTGGAGAGTCATGCAACTCCATCATGGTGATATTACGGTCAGTAATCTGGTTGATGGAGTTGCTACCAGACTGCAGTTTGTAAAATCCTCCTAGGTGAGACTGGCTTTACTGAGCCAGACCTCGTCGGGCAAGTTCGGCCATNACGCCCCGAACGATGGCTTCAATATCGATGTCACCGGAGGCCGGATTATTCTGGAAACTGTCCTGCGTTTCCTGCATGAATCCTTCATCTCGAAGCATTTGCTCGAGCTCACCACTGAGCACTTGCAGTTTGGCGGTCAGCTCAGGTCCTTGAGGCTGCCGTCCGGTACCTGTGTTGAATCCACGCAATTTAATGGCTTCCCGAAATCCTTCAGGAAATTCACTGCGAAAGAGCATCGCATCAAAGAGCCGAAGCAGCCGGTACTGGAGGTCTCGCGCGAGTTCCCACTGTCCCGTAGAAGCTAGCTGGAAGATCTTCCCTGTGATTTCTGGACAAACTCCACTTGAGGCGTTTGTTCCACCATCGGCTCCAACCCACATCATTGGTACCAGTACCGGATCCCAGCCTGTCATGAATGAGAAGTCAGGACGGTTGGGACGTATTTTAGAGATCATTCTCATCATCTGAGGGATGTCCCCGGATGAGTCTTTGATACCAATGACTCGTTCGCAATCCTCAGCCAAACGAGCGACAGTATCGACATCGATCGGCGAAGCGAAGAGTGGAATATTATACAGTGTCACATCAATGGGAGAGTTATCGGCTATCTCCTTGAAGTAGGTATAAATAGCTTCCGGACCGATTTGATAATAAAAGGGCGAAACGATAGCCACGGCAGTGGCTCCCAAATCATAATATCTCTCACACGCTCGGATCGTTTCTCGCGTATTTGCTTCGGCTGCTCCAGCCAAAATAGGCACTCGACCATTGACCTGGTCAGCAATGATTTCAATGATTCGCACTCGTTCTTCAGCTGTAAAACGAGTGAATTCCCCGGTAGACCCATTGGGATACAGACCGTGTACGCCCTTATCGATCAACCAATCCACATAACGTCGGGTTTCCCCTTCATTTATGTTTCCGTTATTGTCCAAACAGACGATATTAGGAGTAAAGATACCGGATAGTTTCGCTTGACTCATGATTAATCGTGTTCTGCGTTAGCATTATTCTTATTGTGATTGCATGGATTACCTAACCCATACAGTTTTTTCTTAACCTGAAGAACTATAGCTCTCGGCTTTTAGAAGGTAGTGAAAAAATCAAACTTTTAGGGTTGGTTAAACAGTATCGATCAGGGAATAAGAAGAATACGATTCGGTTATGACGGTTATAACGACGGTTGAACTGGTAGAGTGATGCTAACCATGCTCCGAGATAGGTTGCTAACCGTTTGATAATAACGACGTATTCCAATTAATAAGAAAATGAAAAATCCCGAACCTCTGCAAAATCGATTACCGAAAACATTCGGACTATTGGTTCTTGGAGTGTATTTTCTTCTTTTTCTATTTGCCACTACTTCCACGAAGTCTGATGTTGGAGGTGGTTTGGTTCATGCTCACCACGTTCCATTTCTTCGATTGATTATCCCGGATACCGTGGTTTCAGAATGGGCCGAGAATTCGAGTGACCGAGTGGGAGTACTGGATCGAATTCCACTCCTCTTGAGTAGTTTGATTCTACTNGTGGCGGTCATGCTAATTGGTCGCACTTGTTTACGCGCGTTTAAATTCGCCCTTCAATCTAAATTGGAAATGAGTGTATTGTCGTTTGCGCTGGGAACGATAGCACTCACGTTATTTGCTTTTTTGCTAGGAATTGCGGGCGGATTGCAGCTTTGGTGGGCTTATATCATTCCTCTGGTAATTTCAGTTTGTCTTGAATGCAANGCTCGGGATGGATTTCTAAGAAAGGGCAGCCCTGTTAGGGNGCTGAAAGCCATTTCTCATCTCCNGCAGTTACAGTGGTGGCTGATCGNNCTNCCGGTCGCAGTTATTTTAGCTGGTGCTATGTTGCCACCTTGGGAATTTGATGTGCGTGAGTATCACCTTCAGGTACCCAAAGAATGGTTTCAATCAGGAACGATCGAGCACCTGCCTCACAATGCCTACGCCGCAATGCCTTTGGGAGCAGAGTTGATTACCGTCGTACCAATGGCGTGGGCGCAGTTATTTTCAGAGTCTGATGCCTGGTGGCATGGAGCGATGATTGGCAAGACGTTTTTAAGCTTCTATGCCTTCTTTGCTGGAATCGCAGCCTGGTCGCTTGCGAATCGTCTTATAGTTCGCCCTCCTAAAGAGTCCCAGNGTGTAGCTTTAGGCAAGGAGGGGCTGGTGGCGACCGTCCTCGTACTAACATGTCCATGGATTGGNTATNTCAGTATGACAGGNCTGAACGAAGTTGCTTTAGGGTTCTTTCTGTTGAGTGCATTATTGGTAATGCAGATCGCAAATGATAAAAGCAACCTTCACCAAAGCGTTGTATTACTGATTGGTTTGTTAGCGGGTGCAGCAGCCGCCGTAAAATATACAGGACTTGTTTTTGTTATCCTACCGGTTGCTATCTGGTTGTTATGCAAGAACAAGCAACGAGTCATCACGGTTTTGTTTGCTTTTATTCTGGGGTGTGTGATTACGTTTGGCCCCTGGCTCATCAAAAATGCTGTTTCTACAGGCAATCCGGTGTACCCATTAATGGGTACACTCTTTGAATCTCCCGGGAGAACAGTCGAGCAGGTGGAGCAATGGGAGAACGCTCACAAAGTGCCGGTATCGGATTCTGCAGTTGAGGCATTCAGTGAATTTTTATGGCAGGGATCGCGAGTTAGTCCGT
>PAJC01000006.1 GCA_002705165.1 Planctomycetaceae bacterium
TAAGGACGGGGACAAAACTAGCATTCAGTTCCACAGCAAAGAACTTTTGGTGATCTCTAACTCGCTTTAATAGATGCTTGGAGATAGCGCCCGTTCCCGGTCCGTATTCAACCACATTTGTAAGCGTATCCCAGTGCAGCTGATCAAGCATCGCATTAGCAAGATAACGCGAGCTTGGAGCAATAGCCCCTACTTTATTGGGGGACTTCAGAAACTCACGAAAAATAGTACGAGCTTTAAGCATCCAAGCATTTTAGAACGATTTCACCGAAAACAACAGTACAGGTAAGTGCAAACCACTCCACTCATATAAATGCCGCTCTTGCTATCTTGGGCCTATGTTTCATAATATATAAGCAGTAAAACTGTCGATGATATCGGTAGGTGCGTCCATTATTTAAGCACGTTGTAGGAAATATCAAATGTTAACGATTTACGGTAAATCAAAAGGGAAGCAAGGCTACTGTGACGGGATGGCCCGACGTGACTTCCTGAAAATAGGTGGTATGGCAATGGGTGGTCTTTCTATGGCCAACATGTACGATGCGGACCTACAAGCCAAGACGGGCTCCAACCACCGCGCAATCATTAATATTTACATGCCTGGTGGCCCTTCCCATATCGATCTGTGGGATCTTAAACCAGACGCACCGTCAGAAATCCGGGGGGATTTCCGTCCCATCAAAACGAATGTGCCTGGTATTGATATCTGTGAGCATTTCCCAAAGATGGCTCAAATGATGGACAAATTCATCCCTATTCGCTCGATCAGCGATGCCGATGGACGTCACGATGCCTATCAATGTATGACCGGGTGGAAATTTGGTGAGCGAGGACCACGTGAAGGTCGTCCAAACTGGGGTTCTTGGGTTTCCCATCTGCAGGGCAATGTCAACAATGCGGTACCTGCCAACGTCTCATTGATGTACCCGACCGGAAACCGTACCTGGGGTGAAACTCAACTGGGAGGAATCCTCGGCGTAAAACACTCCCCCTTTGGGCTGGTGGAAAAAGACCCGATGAAAGATCCGAGCAACATGGTCCTTCAGGGTATTACACTCGATCGACTCAACGACCGAGAAGCCCTTCGCTCGGCCTTTGACTCTTTCCGTCGCGATGTAGACAACACTGGCATCGCCGACGGCATGGATGTCTACCATCAACAAGCTCTTGGTATTCTTACCACCAGCAAATTGGTTGATGCTTTGGATCTAAGTAACGAAGATCCGAAAACCCTTGCTCGCTACGGTGAAAACGATCCCACTTACCAACGAGACGGGGCTCCGAAGATGATTCAGAACTTCTGCATCGCTCGTCGACTTGTCGAAGCCGGCGCTCGGGTTGTTTCGCTTAATTACAGTCGCTGGGACTGGCATGGTGGTGACGGGATGAACTTCCCTCGCTCTCGTGAAGAATTCCCAAAACTTGACCAGGGACTTGCCGCGTTGGTTACCGACCTTCACGAGCGCGGACTAGATCGATACGTTTCGGTAGTTGTCTGGGGTGAATTCGGCCGTACTCCCAAAATCAACAAGAACAACAGCCGTGACCACTGGCCGCGTGTTAGCTGTGCCATGCTTGCCGGTGGTGGCATGAAAACAGGGCAGGTCATTGGCGCGACCAACAAGTTCGGTGAATATGCCACCGAACGGCCTGTGAAATTCCAGGAAGTCTTCGCCACGCTTTACAAAAATGCAGGTATCGACACTGGTAAGATTCGCTTCTTCGACAAGACCGGGACGCCCCAATATATGGTTCGCGAGGGCATTGAACCTATTCGCGAGATCATCTAATTCGTTCTATTCTTCACGAATACGCCGAGCCTGATAGGATAAGCTGATGGACTGGATCATCCGCAACGGTTTCGTAATTGACGGTACCGGAATGCCGCGTCATAAGGCTGACGTAGGAATTACCGATGGAAAGATTACTGCCATCGGTGATCTTTCAGCCACCACAGCTACTCAGGAAATCGATGCCTCTGGCAAGATCGTATGCCCCGGCTTCATCGACGTTCACAATCACAGCGATGGCTGGCTGCTACGCGACGGACATCAAACCTACAAGACACAACAAGGTTTTACCACCGAGATCATTATGTCTGATGGGATCTCGTATGCTCCGGTCAGTAGTGAAACGTGGCGAGATTGGGTCTACTATCTACGCGGCCTCAACGGGCTTCGGATGCAGGACTATACTGGTTGGGAAACCTTGGATGATTACCTGGAAGTGCTAAAGGGTCGTAGTGTCCAGAACTTTGCCGCGCAAATTCCTTATGCTAACTTGAGAACTCTCGTCCATGACTTTAGCCGTGGCCCGCTGGATGATTCTCAAATCATTCGCATGCAACAACTGGTGACCGAATGCCTTGAAGCAGGAGCGGTTGCTCTTTCCACAGGGCTTGACTATATCGCGCAGTGTCACAGCCCAACCAACGAACTGATCAAAGCCTGTCTTCCAATGGCTGGTCAAAACAAACCGTACGTGACTCACATCCGCTACAAACTCGGACTACTTAACGGCATTCGCGAAGCCATTGAAATCGGTCGACAGGCAGGCGTGCCTGTACATATTTCCCACCTCAAGTGCCAGCCTCCTTATCANCCGGAGCAAGTCTTNGAGTTGATAGAAGAAGCCTGTGCTGAAGGGATCCCCACTACCTTTGATGTNTACCCTTATCAACCNGGTAGTACGATGTTGAATTATCTTCTGCCCTATGAAGTCTGGGAAGACGGCCCCCTCGCCGCCACAGGAAAGCTCNCGCTGGATCACATTCGCCGAAAGACAGAGCATTCTTTCGACTCCTATCGCCTCGACCTTGAACATGTCCTCATGGCCTGGTCACCAACGAACGATCACTTACAAGACTGGGGAAAAACACTCCAGCAAATCGTNCGGGAAAGTGGCAAGAACGNGTCAAGTGCGTTAATTGANTTACTACTTGACGAACAACTTGGAGTNCTNTGTGTAATGGACGAAGGTGATGACAAATTAGTCGANCCGTTTGTCTCCCATCCACGTTGCATGATCGGCACCGATGCTATCTACCAACCCAACGGTAAGGTTCACCCACGAGCTTATGGCAGTGCAGGGCGGTGGCTGGGGAAATTTGTACGGGACACAAAGCTCTTCTCACTGGAAGAAGCCATTCGTAAAATGACCTCTCTCGGGGCAGATACCTTCGGCCTTGAGGGGCGTGGGCGTTTAGTTGAAGANNCCTACGCGGATCTGATTGTCTTTGACGAGCATACTATTAATGACCATGCAGAATTTGGTGATCCTATTCACCATTGCAGCGGTATTGAACATGTACTTATTAACGGAAAGTCTGTCGTGAAAAGCGGAGTACCACTGGACTTCGATAACCCAGATCTCCAGGTCCCTGGACAACGCCTCTAAATGACCAATTGATGCCATGCCCACTTACGTATATGAAGTACTAGACAACGGCAAACCCAACGGTGAACGATTTGAAGTCGTTCAGCCAATGTCCGATGCCCCTTTGGAAACGCACCCTGAATCCGGCAAGCCGGTGCGTCGAGTAATTCTTCCCGCTAATATTGGTGGGCGTTTTTCCGATGGGGCGATGAATCGTTCGATGGCCAATGACGGAAANCTCGACAAATTGGGCTTCACGAAATATGTCAAAAGTGGCGACGGAACCTACGAAAAAGCGTTTGGGAGTGGTCCCAAGAACATTAAAAAATAAATCGCGTTCATACCTCCTTTCGGAAAANCCTNTTTTTTTATTTACCCATTTTTCCGGCTGACTCTACTTTTCTGATCGCTATCTCGTATAAGATAAGAGATACTAATTAAACACTTCAACTCTCATTCATTTTAGCCCGAGATTTAAATTATGCGTCTTATCAACAAATCACTTGCCGTGCTCACAGCGACTGCACTGGTTATGACATCCTTCAGCAACGCCTTTGCTGATGATGATCACTACAAAGGTTGGACTCGCAGCTTCGAAGAAGCTAAAGAACTGGCCGCTAAAGATGGCAAAGCTATCCTAATGGAATTCACCGGTTCNGACTGGTGCCCGCCATGTAAAGCGTTGCACAAGAACGTTCTTAGTCAGGANGTATTCCAGACTGTAAAAGAAGACTACATCCTTCTTGTTCTGGATAACCCNCGCGACAAAACATTAGTCACACCTGCCGAACAGGAGCAATACAAAAAGCTATCCGCAAAATATCAGGTACGTGGTGTCCCCTCTGTGTTCCTCGCTGATAACGAAGGACGTCCTTTCCACTTCCAATCCGGTTATGGAGGCCAAAAAGCTGAGCAATGGGTCGCAGATATTCGTGCCAAGAAAGAAGCTCTTGAGACACGTGATGCAGCTTTCGCCAGAGCGGAAGCAGCTGAAGGTGTTGAAAAGGCGAAAGCTCTCGATGATTTCATCAGTACAATCAATCCACAGCTTGCCGCTAACTTTTATAAAGATTCCATTGATCTAATCGATCAACTGGATACCGAGGGGGTCACATCCACGAAGCGTTGGACTAGCTTCGAAACCAAGTTCAATGAAATTGCAGNTGGTGATCTGGATGCCGCTAAATTGTCTGCGGAGTTGGACAAGTTAATCGAGGCGACTAAGCCAAACCCTGAAAAGGCACAGGAGCTTATCTTTAAGGTCTCATCAGGCATCTTCCAGAAAGGGGACAAGCCGACTGCCAAAGCAATGTTAATTGCAGCCCAGAAACTTGCCCCGGAATCCTCCACTGGNAAACGGATTCCTCAAATCCTCGAAAACTTCTTCAAAGAATAGTTCTTAAAAGAAATCACCAATCGAAAAGAGCTGGAGTATTAAAACTCCAGCTCTTTTTCATTGCTAACTTCCTAAAATCCGGCGTTCAACCGGTGTAAAGTTTCTCCATGACTTTACCGTTGTTCAAATGCAGTGGGCGATTCTCCCGATCNCGAATNATCGACGCCGGATCAACTCCTAATGTGGNATAAACTGTCGCTCCGATATCATTCGGATGATAGGGAGTCGTCTCAGGGTGCCCAGCATGTTTGTCAGATTTACCGATAACCTGACCACCCCGGACCCCGCCCCCGATAAAGATTCCGCTGTAGCCTGATGCCCAGTGGTCTCGTCCTGGGTTCTTGTTAATATTGGGAGTTCGACCAAATTCGCCAACAACGACGATGAGCACATCATCCAGCANGCTGCGTTCTTCCAGATCGTCCATCAACGCTGACACTCCGTTGTCGATACCTGGTAATAGTTTGTCTTTCAGCCGTGGGAAGTTATCCGAATGAGTATCCCAGGACTGCACAATCCCCATATTGCACTGAACATAGGGGACTCCATGTTCGACGAGNCTTCGAGCCAGAATCAANGTTTGCCCATATTCGGAACGCCCGTATTTATCTCGCAATTCATCGCTTTCCGCGTTAATATCAAANGCCTTCGCGATATTCGGTGACGTAAGTAAATTCAAGGCCTCTTCCTGCTGACTCGTGAACTGTATGCCCTTGGCNAAACGATCGAGGCTTNGCTGCTGATGATTCATCCGCTTAAGNAAATCAACGCGGTTAGTTAACCGGCTTGTCGTGATGCCATCCATCATCTGAATGCCATGCACCTTAAAATCTTTCCCATTCGGGTCTGAATTGACCTGCCATGGGTCATATTTAGGACCAAGGAATCCAGCGTGTTGTCCGGGCCATGTTAGCGGGCCTTCGATCAATGGACGAGGCAGGGTAACCTGACAAGGCATACCATTGGTGGTTGGATTAATCATTTTCACGCCACCACCGTAACTAGGGCGGTCTAGACGAGACAGTTCCTTATCCTCATTGGCATCACCGCGAAAAACCTGGGGTTCCCCGGTAAGTGTATTGTGCGTACCGGACAGGTGGCGATTGTCACCATGGGAAAAAGAACGCACGACGGCAATCTTATCGGTACGCTCAGCCAGTTTAGGCAAATGTTCACCNAAGAGCACNCCAGGGATCTTCGTCTGAATCGTCTTGAATTCACCACGAATATGCTCCGGTGCGTCTGGCTTAGGATCGAATGTCTCTAATTGACTCCCCCCCCCGGTTTGAAACACCAGGATAACGGACTTCCCATTGCGTTGATTTTCAGCAGCCTGCAACAGAGCTGGCAACGTTAACCCCAGAAAACTGGAACATCCAACCTGAAGCAAGTCGCGACGATCGATTCGATTTAAGGACACCGGACTTCCCTTTATTAGCGTTATTTGTCTCTCTCTACATTATGTCACAAGGTTACTCTAGATGACAATTACAATTTGAATGCCTTAATCTATTACTACCTATTACTAGTTTTCGGTATCTCAACAGGCTAAAATCTACGTTCACTCAAGATTTCTATTTACATGCTTAGGAATGTCCTCATGAAACCAATACGTCTATTCGCTCTTGCCACCCTGATTGCAGCTAATTTACTGTGCGCTTTGCAGGCGGAAACCAAACTGCCATCGATTTTAGGAAGCCATATGGTGCTTCAACGAAATGCTCCAATTACCCTGTGGGGATGGGATGACAGCGGTCAGAAAGTTACCGTTTCGCTTGGTGCCGACTCAGCCGAAGCAACGGCAAATGACCAGGGGCTCTGGGTGGTTGAGCTTGATGCGGTTGAAGCGGGAGGTCCACATAAAGTCGAGATNAAAGGTTCNTCGACTGTAACGCTNGAGGATGTATTAATNGGTGAAGTGTGGTTATGTTCCGGACAATCCAATATGGAATGGACCGTTAACCGATCGCTNAATCCTGAAGAAGAAGCAAAAAACGGNAATCACCCTCAAATCCGCCATATCAAATTCCCNCANCGCCCAAGTGCGAAACCGGAAGACGACATCCCATCAGATGGCTGGAAAGTTGCGACCTCCCAGACCGTTCCAAACTTCACTGCCGTTGGTTACTTCTTCGGACGTAAACTACAGGCCGAATTGGATGTNCCTATCGGTCTCATTGGTTCAAACTGGGGAGGCACTCGTATTGAACCCTGGATACCTCCAGTAGGATTCAAAGCAGCCAAAAACTTGAAAAGNATCACNGACAATCTCGANAACTTCCCCGTGGTCAACAAAGATGGACGTGTCAATCACCAGACACCACTCGCCCTTTACAACGGCATGATTCACAACTTCCGCCATTTAAACTTCCGCGGAGCAATCTGGTACCAAGGTGAATCCAATCGGGGTGATGGCATGCTTTATATGGATAAAATGAAAGCCCTTATTGAGGGCTGGCGCCATGTCTTTGANAATCCCGAGATGCCATTCTACTTTGTTCAGCTNGCTCCATTTACTTACGGTGGAAGTGAATTAGCACTGCCTGAAATCTGGGAGGCGCAAACAGCTACGCTTGCCCTACCTAACACTGGTATGGCGGTTACGACCGATATCAGCAATCTTCGCGACATCCACCCGAAGAACAAACAGGATGTCGGTAAGCGTCTCGCACTATGGGCACTAGCCAAAACATACGAGAGGAAAGGACTGGTTTACTCGGGTCCGCTTTATAAGGGGCATAAAGTGAAGGGGGCGAGTATCGAAGTCCATTTCGATCATGCTTACGGGCAACTCGCATCCAATGATAAAAAACCACTTACTCATTTCCAGCTTGCCGGAGAAGACGGTGAATTTAAGCCGGCAGTCGCAACCATCGAAGGTGACAAACTCATTGTCACCTCTGATGCGGTAGCCAAGCCAGTTAATGTCCGATTTGGCTGGCATCAACTGGCNGAACCNAATCTGGTAAACAGCGGNGGTTTACCGGCATCCCCTTTCCGCACCGACAAATAATCCACACCATAGGCTTACAGAAGAACAAAAGCTCAGATCCTGATCGGATCTGAGCTTTTTCACTTACTCTTACCAACTCCTCTTATACGGGCAGATCANTCGAGTTTCTCTAACACAAGCAAAGTCTGCTCTGACTCAACAGCCCAACTGTACCAGGTGCGAGCCCCAATTACCTTCCAACCTCGGCGTGGTCGGTGTGCTAAAGCATATTTGGCTAAACCACGCCAACTCCGGGTCTCGTCCCCCTCGCGTTGCAGGCTCCCATAGTCCTCAGTCGTACGTAACCAACCGTTCAGATCCATCCCTAAATCAATATCGCGAGGATGTAGNCCGTCCTCCTCAAGCCAGACTGACATTTGCTGTGCCCTCTGGTCATTGAAGGCCAGCCAGTCATGCGTGAAAGTTACGCTGATATAGGCGATCGAAATGCCGACAAACCACATGACCGCAGTCGTAAACCTCCCTGGACGCTTCACAATTAAGAACACATCACTAGTAGCGACCCAAATCACGGCTGGNACAAACAACACCATCCAGTGCCGNTCCACAATATTCTCCACTACTGCTAACAAAACCAGTGAAATCACCAAAGCAAAAAGAAAGAGTCCCCATCGCCAATGACGACGCATATTTACCACTGGTTCAGATTGAAGTTCCTCAACCTCCTTGAACCTAGACAAAGCCGCAGAAGAAGATAGAGCGAGAGACAAGATAGAAGTGACAGTTAGCAACTTCCAGATAACGGGATTCCATTTCACATTCGCCAGATAAGTCCAGCTACCATCCGAATGCGGTGGATCCGCAAAAAGCACTGGTCCAAAGTGAGCATTATGTAAAAAATAACCGACCGCCTGAGTTAGATAGGTCCGACCACCTGTCGCAACAAATACACCAATCCATGCGAGAGCAACAATCAAAATCCAGCTACGATTCAACAACAATCTTTGCCTGCCTACCCACTTAAACGCCAACATGGCTGAGATCGGCAACAACACCATTCCTAGTAGCAAACCGGTACCATAAAGATAAATGGCTATTTGCTTGAGCCGTGCCAGATCAAAAGTACTAATAAACAACGTACCAGTCCGTGACTGATTTCCCGGAACAAGGCCGGTTAATTCAAAAGCCATCAACGACAACGCAGGGATCCCACCTAACACCCCCAACCTCACCGCAATCCATTTCCATGAATAGTGATGGCGTACTCGCCAAAGAACAAATAGGGGGCAAACTACAATCAGCACATGAGTTTGTCGGCACCAAAATACTAATGCCACAAGAAGACTGCCCAGAACTAACGGTGCCAGACGACGAAGATTGTCACTACGGATGAAACATAAAAGGGCATAAGTAATCAGCATCAGTGCTGTCACGTCTGTCATAAAGGTGAACGTGTGCCCATAAAACAGTGGGCTAATCGCTAAACTCCCAGCCGCCAGCAGACCAACCTGAAGTTTGCCTCCCAGTGCAAGAACGATAAACATAATTCCCACGCAGGTCAGCCAACCAGCTACAGCCTGTGAAAGATGTAAAGCTTCAAATGAAAACTCCCCCCACACAAACAACCGCCCCCAGCCCACGTGTGAAACGACGCTCGCAGCCAACTCACCATGTTGTGAGACGTGCTGGTAATAGCCTTCCTCAGCCAAAACCTGCACACTACGACCATATAACCAGTCGTCGTTATGAGGAGCAGCTGAAAACCCGGAGAACAGAGATACGCCAATCAGCCAGGGNAAGNCAAGTACAATACACGTNAATACAAGCTGNCCCCTCGAGGGGCGAGTTAACAATGCTGTACTTGAAGCTGTGGTCATTTCAAACACCAGAGATAGATAAACGTCGCCGTTTTACCCTCCGCCATTTTAGTCTCTAAGACTTCAAAGGCTTCTGTGGTAGCATAAAACAACAGCAACTATGAAAAGCAATCTAATCCTGCCCACGGTTTGATTCAATATGAAAATCACTGACATCAAAACATACGTCGTCGGTCTGGACCGCAATTTCATGTTTGTCGAAGTCGAAACCGATGCTGGCATCAGTGGGATAGGCGAGGCTGGACTGACGTTTCGGGAAGACGCACAAGTGGGTTTTATTGAGGCTCTGAAACCGAGCCTACTCGGACAACCTGCCAATAAAATTGAGCACCTTTGGCAAACAATGTCCCGTTGTGGCTTTTTTCCAACCACGGGNGTCGGGNCTTCCGCAGTCAGCGCGATCGATATCGCATTATGGGATATTAAAGCCAAAGCGTACNANGTCCCACTGTATGAANTACTCGGTGGTAAAGTACGTGACAAGGTCTACTCCTATACTCACATTCACGGCAGTACGCCGGAGGAACTGGCANCTGATGCCAATACCAAATACGAATTGGGGTGGAAAGTCGTCAGGTTTCAACCGGCTCATGTGGACGGAATTTTCGAGCCTCGGCAGTCGATTCGGGCCACGGTCGCTCAGGTTGCCAAAATTCGTGAGACCTTGGGCGACGACATTGAAATCATCTTGGATGTGCATACCAGACTGGATCCTAATGATGCCATCTCGCTTTGCAATCAACTGGAAAAGTACAACCTATACTTTATTGAAGATCCTGTCCGCGTTGAAAACGTATCGGTCGTTCAGCGTCTTCGTGAAACAACAAGCGTCCCAATCGCGATCGGCGAGCAATTTTCCTCGAAGTGGGACTTCGCCCCATTAATCGAGAATAATTGGTTTGATTTTTGCCGCTTGGACCTTTGTGTCGCCGGCGGCTTTACCGAAGCCCGTAAAATTGCAGCCATGTGTGAGTCTCACTACATCCCAATTTCGCCTCACAACCCTCTCGGGCCGGTGGCCACCGCCGCCTGTATTCACCTGGATTTGGCAACCAGTAATTTCGCGGTTCAGGAATGTGCCCGCCCGCCGGGAACAATACTGCCTGANATGTTTCCAACGCAAGTTACCTGGGAGGACGGGTTCCTTTATCCAACCAACGCGCCAGGCCTTGGTATCGAATTTAATCCAGAAGCCGCCAGGCAATATCCACCAAGGAAGGGCGATGCTCCCAGACTTCGACGGGAGGATGGGTCTTACGTAAACTGGTAGAACCGATGGCTNACTGATGTCTTACTTAGTAAGCTCACCATAGACGTGTACGATATTCTCTTCACGTTCGAGAATAGGAACTCCGGTCCACTTCNTATACCAAGGCAACTTCACTTCNGTTTTNATTTCTTCCAGCGTTCGNCCTTTCTTGATGAAGCCNGCGATCTCNTTTCGCAATTCGACAAAATAGCGTTGCTGAGTCTTTATCGTCCCCATATCGCCCAGCTCCCCGTGTCCTGGAGCAAGGGTCTTCACGGGCAACTTCTTAATTTGTTCAATCACATTAATCCAACTGGCCGTATCACTATTGCCCGTGAAGTTAAAAGCNCCATTTACAATGCAGTCACCGGTGAACAAAATCCCTTGTTTGGGCAACCAGGCAACAGCATCACCGCCGGTNTGAGCAT
Organism: Planctomycetaceae bacterium; assembly: GCA_002705165.1. Lineage (GTDB taxonomy): Bacteria > Planctomycetota > Planctomycetia > Pirellulales > Pirellulaceae > UBA721. Next base: position 11,282 of record PAJC01000006.1, read on the forward strand.
GCCCAAAATGCAACAGCTCGACCCGCATTTGACCATCATCAAAGACCATCTTCCGGGGAAAGTAGATTTCCGGAAGTTTGTAAGCCAACTCCCCATACTCGTCTGGCTTCTCCTTCTTACTAGTTTCGAAGCCTTCGAGGCCCAATGTTTGGAATAGTGGCTTGGTACGTTCGGACGCAATGGGAACAGCACCAATCGCTTTGTAAATCATATTTCCATCAGCATGATCGCCATGGTGATGAGTATCAAAGATATATTTAATTGGCTTATCCGTTTGACTACGGATGAGCTTAACCACTTCTNCCGCCTGATTCGGAAAGTTAGCATCGATTACCAGGACAAAGTCTTTGAAGATCACCCACCCCTGATTACAGCCCAGAAACTCCGGTTCCGTCTGACACTTACGAAAATAAACGCCTGGAGCCAATTGATATACTTTTGTTTCTTCAGGCACTGCNGCNGAACTGTTNTCCGGAGCCGCNACAAACAAAGCGAGAGNCATTAANANAAATCGTNTCATTTTGTTGTTAAGTAGCATCGTCATTNCTTTCATCTTGTTAGCACAACGCCCTGCCTCCCCACTAGGGAACGCCATAGCCTTAGGGGGAAAAGGTTTTCACCCCTTGCCTAATCTTTCTTAATGAACGATGCAATTGTTTTGGATCATCGGAGGATAGAGAAACNGGTAAATGTTTNANNAGCGCGTAGGTCTCNTCNATCNCCCCCACCGTACCATTTAAGTGAATCGTAGCGCCTGCCACNCGTACACGTTGCACCAAATCCTCTTCAAATTCATCAAACCACTTAGGCCACAACCGAATCATTTTCACCCCGTTCTCAACGAAGTCTTCGATTTCACGCGGATGACTTATAAGCCCAAGCAATTTCGCTTCTGGCAATAGTTCGCTAAACGTTTTAATGTGTTCTATACTGCGAACACCAATAATCATTTGGGACGGGTCTCCATACCTCTTCACTTCGGAAACGACATGTTGGCGATATTCGCCACTGTCTTCTTTTAAGTCCAGTACGACGTCAATCCTTCCTTTACAAAGCTCCAGAACTTCTCGCAGAGCAGGCACTTTTTGCGAGTGATATCTGCGGTGAAACCAACTACCAGCGTCCAGTTCACGTATTTCCGCCAGTGTCATTTCATTGACTTTGCCGCTTCCATTCGTCGTCCGATCGACGGTACTGTCGTGCATGATGACCAACGCCCCATCCTTCGTGGAGCGAATATCCACTTCGACGGCTGTCGCACCGATTTGAATTGCTCGTTCTATCGCAGCCTTAGTACACTCAGGACGTTCTATGCTTGCTCCCCGATGCGCAATGACCTGTTTGACCCCATCCACAGATTCCAACATATCGTTGCGACGGATTGTCTCGGATTTGAAACCATCGCCGGGGATTAATAATCCCCCTATCAAAAGAGCCACAAGAGTAGCATGCATTTTTTCTGTCACCTAAATTCAAATAACTTATAACTATGTTTAGTTATAAGCATACCGAATCACACTATTTTTTAATAATCCGGGCCATGATGAATCGCTTCTTCACACCTGTAATTCTGTTTTGTTATTTGGCAACCTCTCTTCAAGCTGCGGAAGTCATACTCGATGGCCAAACTTTTACCGTTCCTGACGGAATGACCGTCGAACGCGTTGCCGGCTCCCCTTTGGTTGATCGACCGATTCATGCAGATTTCGATGAACGCGGCAGGCTATATGTCCTCGACTCCAGTGGATCGTCTGCCCGCGGTCCGGAACAACTCGAGGAAAAGTCTCACCGCATTAGACAGCTGACGGACACGGATAACGATGGGGTATTCGACAAGAGTACCGTTTACGCTGACAAATTCATGTTCCCCGAAGGTGCCTGCTGGCATGACGGATCTCTCTACGTCGCTGCTCCGCCGGAAATTTGGAAACTAACCGACATGGATGACGATGGGATAGCGGATAAACGCGAAGTTTGGTTCGATGGTAAGACACTCACAGGTTGTGCCAACGATTTACATGGACCGTATCTTGGTCCAGATGGATATCTATATTGGGCAAAGGGCGCCTTTGCCGAGCAAGACCATGAACTAATTAATGGCGATTCGCTCAACACGCGAGCCGCTCATCTTTTCCGTCGTCATCCAGCAGGGGGGCCACTCGGTAACGTCATGACCGGTGGCATGGATAACCCCGTAGAAATCGTGTTCACCCCGGGCGGAGAGCGAATCTTCACCACGACTTTTCTCGAACATCCACAAGAAGGTAAGCGTGATGGCCTTATCCATGCGGTTTATGGCGGGGTTTATGGGAAAGACCATGGAGTGCTCAATGGAACACCGCGAACCGGTGATTTAATGCCTGCTCTGGTTCATCAGGGTGCCTCGGCCCCCTGTGGGCTGGCACGGCTTGAGTCAGCACAATTGGGAAAGAGCTACGCCAACAACGTCTTTTCTTGTTCTTTCAATAAACATCGCGTCTTCCGACACCAAATCGGTAATGATGGCGGCATGCTAACCAGCGTGAATTCCGAATTTCTAGTCAGTGACAGCCCGGATTTCCACCCGACCGATGTTTTTGAAGATGCCGATGGAAGCGTCTTGGTTATTAACACTGGTGGTTGGTATAAAATTTGTTGCCCAACAAGTCAGTTTTACCGACCGGAAGTATTAGGAGCGATCTACCGAGTCCGGAAGGTAGGCAGTCATGCCGTCACCGATCCCCGCGGTGTCACTATCGAATGGAACGGTTTGCCAGCCCAGCGACTTGTCACGATGCTAGGAGACCAACGGTTTGCAGTTCGCAACAGGGCTCGAAAAATACTTGGCGAAATGGGGCCCCCCTCCGTAAACCCTCTTATGGTCGGTCTAAGTAAAATAGACAATGCGGAGCATCGCCTGCAGATTGTCTGGGCACTATGCCAAAACCAGACCGAGGGT
>PAJC01000007.1 GCA_002705165.1 Planctomycetaceae bacterium
CAGACTCAGGGTGAAACTGAATCCCCACCACTGGAAACTCTGTGTGTCTAATCCCCATTACGGTACCATCCGCCAGCCAAGCTGTTTTTTGTAATTTCTCAGGTAAGCTTTTTTCAGACACCACCAACGAATGGTAGCGACAGGCTTGAAATGCTCCGTCAATCTCTTTAAACAGGCCTTCTCCATCGTGCTCAATTAAGCTACTTCGACCATGCACTGGTTCTTCAGCCAAGACAACACTTGCTCCGTAAGCCTGTCCAATCGCCTGATGTCCCAAACAAACTCCCAGAATCGGATAATTACTTCCCAATTCACGAACCACTTCCAAGCTTATACCTGCAGTATCCGGTGTGCATGGTCCCGGAGAAATCACGATGGCCTGAGGCTTCATTTTGCGAATTTGGTCGACATCAATTTGGTCATTGCGAACGACAAAAGTATCCTGTCCCAACCGTTGAAAATAACGGCCCAGGTTTTGGACAAAGCTATCATAATTATCAATTAACAAAATCAACGAAACACCTAAATCACTACCTAGCCATACCGATCCGCTATACGAGAGCTCTCAGCATGCCCGTGGCCTTCTCCCAGGTCTCAACATATTCCCGTTCCGGATTTGATTGTGCCACAATCCCTCCCCCAACGGGAAATTGCCACCACCCTTTCCCGGCTGTAATAGTACGGATGAGAATACTCAAATCCATCGCACCATCAAATCCGATATATCCCAGACTACCACAGTAGGGTCCTCGCGCCGTAGGTTCCAACTCCGCAATAATCTCCATCGCTCTTACTTTTGGAGCTCCGGTAATCGAGCCACCGGGGAACGCCTGACGGATCAAGTCGAACGGCGTTTTATCCTTCCGCAGCCGTCCCTCAACGACACTAACAAGGTGCTGCACAAACTGGTAAACCTCCAGTCGACAAAGTTCACTGACAAAGATGCTATCGGGTTCACACACAGATGACATATCATTACGTAGCAAATCCACGATCATAATATTTTCCGCTCGATCTTTTTCACTTTGCCTCAACTCTTCCGCAGCGTACAAATCCGCTTCCGGCACCAGAATTCGGGCTCGTGTTCCCTTAATAGGTCTCGCTTCAACAACCGAGTTCCGCACTTGCAAGAACCGTTCCGGCGAGGCACTGACGATTTCGAATTCATCCGTAGCGAAGTATCCGGCAAACGTCGCTGGATTACGGTGCCGCAGACGCATATACAAATCAACTGAATCGGTGGCAGCCGGGTGAAGTAGTCGATGGCTCAGATTTACCTGAAAAATATCGCCGGCATAAATATAATCAATGCATTTTTGCACAGCCTCTAGATACTGTTCTTTCGAAAAGTTGCTCGTCAAACTACCACGAATCTCAAATTGTTCAGCTAGCTGATCTCGAGTGAGCTGAACTTCTTTCGGCTTTGCGCACCGCGGTGAAACCGGAGCAGACAAAATTTGCTGAAAAAAGGAGGCTCGCTCTAAGGCCCGATTCGCCCGGGCAAGCGGTTCCTTTTCNGGCAGTCCCTGTGAAATAAGCCANGCACGTTGTTCGTAATGGTCAAAGGCCACAACAACATCATAAAAACCCACGGCCAATGACGGCACTTCGAANTCATCCTGATTGGGTTCCGGAAGTGACTCGAGGCTATAACCCAGATCATAAGAAAACAGTCCGGCAGCNCCTCCCTGAAACGGGGGTAGCCCATCCAGCGTTTCGACCTGCTCGGCACCCACTAATTGCTGCCAAACAGCCTCCAACTCATCCAATTCATTCTGCTGACGAGATTTGGTTTCGATATACCTAAACGGATCAGCACAAACGAACGAGTATCGTCCCAGGTTCTCTAACCGCATGGCACTATCGAGGAACAGACAGTGTGGCAATGATGCCAACCGCAAAAATACGGCCTCCGCATCGGGCATCGGAATCAATTCCTGAACAATTGCCATCTCTTTTAATTCTTGTCATTAGATAGAGAGTTAGTAAGGACTGACCTTAAATATAGGTTGCCTGTTATATTAAATTAAGTGCAAACACGACGTGTCATGTGACAATTCACACCTACTCAATATTCCCCACCTGAAATCATGACCCCAGCCGAACGTGAAAATATTGTTGCCTTCCTGATAGAACAAGGAGTTCTATCTAAGGAGGTTCAACACGAACTCCTACCAAATGACGAACTCTTGCGTCTTATGAATCCTGACACCATGTGTGGCGGAAACGGCTGCGAATCTGAAATTTGCTAACAAAGGACGGGAACGAATTCGAATATGAGGATCGAATTCACTATAATAACAGACTAATTCAATCATTTTGGTTTCTTAGTGAGTCCAACAACATGCGCCGTACTTTTTTATACCTAGCAATCGCATCGCTATTCAGTACACCACTTTTTGCTGTTGAGGGNACGCCNTCGCCTGCTGCAAAGAAAGAAGCCACGAAAGGTAACTGGACAGGCTGGCGCGGACCAGCCCGGGANGGATTATCNGCGGAGTCNGGACTACANGCAGAATGGGCTGANAGTGGTCCAAAACTGGCCTGGAAAGTGAAAGGACTGGGAAGTGGATTTTCCAGCGTCGCCGTGGCGAATGGAAAAATTTACACCATGGGTAAAAAAGACGGAACGACCAAAATGATCGCCCTCAGCACCCAAAATGGCGCAGTTTTATGGGAAGCGGATATGGGAGCGGGCGCTAACCCGAACTGCACGCCAACAGTGGATCACGACCGCATTTACGGACTGACTCATTCGGGCGAACTGATCTGCATCAACGCAACCAATGGAAGTGTTGTTTGGCAACGCAACTTCCCTTCCGACTTCAAGGGGCGCATGGAATCAGGTTGGGGCTACTCGGAATCACCTGTCATCGACGGCGACAAATTAATTTGCACACCAGGTGGCAATTCTGCGGTAATGGTGGCACTCAATAAGACCTCAGGAGAACTACTCTGGTCTGCCGAAATGCCGGCATCGATCGGGGACCGTGGACAAGACGGAGCTGGGTACTCATCGATCGTGATCAGCGAAATCGCCGGGCGGAAACAGTATGTCCAGCTAACCGGTCGGGGGGTGATCGGTGTTGATGCTGAAGCAGGGAACTTGCTCTGGTTTTACAACCGNATCGCCAANAGCACTGCAAACATTCCAACTCCGATTGTCAAAGGCGATTATATTTTTTGCAGCACAGGATATGGAACAGGAGCCGCGCTTATTCAGATCCACGATCAAAATGGAAGTTACAAAGTNGAAGAGAAGTACTTTCTCGAAGCGAAAAAACTCCAAAACCATCATGGTGGAATGATCCTCGTTGGTGACTATATCTATTGTGGTCATGGTCACAATCAGGGATTTCCAGTTTGTCTGAATATGATGACAGGAGAGTATGCCTGGGGACCTGAGCGTGGAGCCGGAACAGGTAGCGCTGCGATTCTCTATGCAGACGGTCACCTTTACTTCCGCTATCAAAGTGGCGACATGGCACTGATTGAAGCTACACCGCTTGGATACAGGTTAAAAGGTAAATTNCGAACCGACGAAGTAAACGGTCAAAGTTGGCCCCACCCGGTCATCGCAGGAAAGAAACTCTATCTGCGTGATCAGGGAACGCTAATGGTTTACGATATCGCGAAATAACCTCAGTGCAGAAACAAGACGTCCCCCATGACATCNCCCCTCAAAATCGCATTTGTTGGTATCGACAACCCGCATGGAGCTGGTTGGCGAGATTTACTCGCCCACATTGAGTCTGAAGCTCGGCTTTCGGCAGTCGTACCACACTTCGATGGCAGCATTGCAAGCCTTGAGGAGAAATATTCGGATTTACCTCGCTATAACACTGTCGGCGAACTGATAGCTCACGAGCAATTCGATGCAGCCATNNTTGCNGTTAGCAATCGCCATTCTGCCGATGTCATNGAGGAACTGGCTGCCGCTGGAAAACACATCCTGGCAGAGAAGCCGGTGGCCGGACGTACGGAAGATGCCGAACGGATCAAGAAGGCTGTAGACTCNGCCGGCGTGGCATTCCAAACAGGTTACATGTGGAGGTATGACGACTGCGTCAACCGCTTGAAACGCATGATCGCNGAAGAACGNTTCGGGAAGCTCATCAGTTTGGAGGCGGTTTATGCCACAAGCGATGTGAATCGACGAGGTCCGGCCCATTATCTATTCGACGTCAATGAAAGCTATGCCGGTTTCTTTAGCTGGCTGGCATGCCACCACATCGATCTCTTACAGTACATTTCCGGGCAGACCGTGAAGTCTGTAACCAGCCGGGTTGGCAACTTTTCCGATACCAAAGTCGAGGTTGAGGACGGCGGCACCGCCATTCTCGATCTCGCTTCGGGAGCCATCGCCACCTTGATAGGCGGCTACTGGATTCCTCGCTGGTCTGGTGAAGTTCATTGGACTATCCGCGGCAGTAAACGCTGGGTCCACTGGGATCCGAGTAAGCCAGACACGAGCGGCTCTTTAGAAATCCACGGGCCCCAACCACAATGGTATGCCATGGAAGAGACGTATGATGCACCGATCGATACGACGCCAGGTTACGGAGGCGGTCCCGGCGTTGCGTTATTAGAGGATTGGCTCGCCATGATCCGGGGCAATATTGCTGCCTGCCGGAATACAACAGACACAATGTTAGCCACCGTCAAAGTGGTGGACACCATAATCCGGGCGTCTAACGAAGGCCGCCGCATCGATTTATAATCCCAAAACTTCCCGCTAGGAGTGTAACGCGTGAGAATCAGCCGATTTGAACAAGACGAACGAATAAAATACGGTTTTTATTTTGACAACTATCTCGTNGAAGTGGGNGCTGCNGCCCACGCCTATANTNAGGCAACGGGTGAAATTGNCGATCTNTCTNAGGTNTCNTGCATTCTGGAACTCCTTCCGCCTTGTGGCACACTNGCCGCTGAAGCAGAAAACGTGGCNGCATGGTTAACCNCAAACGNAGCANCCGCTGATTTAAAAATATTTGTCGACACNNTTCGACTATTGGTCCCCATTGCCNGACCTAATAAGCTATTNCTTCTGGCCGGAAACTATTCTGCACACGTACAAGAAGGTGGAGAGCAGGGAATCGAACGTGCTGAGACTTTCCCCTATGTCTTCATGAAACCACCCTCCACAACACTTACTAATCCCGGACAGCCNATAGAGATCCCCAAGGTCAATCCAAACGAGATCGACTGGGANTTGGAACTTGCCATTGTNATAGGNAAGCAAGGCAAACACATCACGGAAGCCGACGCTTTGGACTATGTTGCCGGGTACACCGTAGTTAATGACATCTCTGATCGAGCTTTTCATCCGTTTCCAAATCGCAAGGAAAGAAGCCGTGATGCCTTCTTTGATTGGATGCACGGAAAATGGCATGACAGTTTCTGTCCCTGTGGCCCCTGCATTGCCACGCCAGCCACCATCCCTAACCCACAGGCACTAGAACTCAAACTATCTCTTAATGACGAACTACGTCAGGACAGCACGACAGCGTTACAGGTATTCCCAGTGGCTGCCGTCATTGAATTCATTTCACAAAGTATCACGCTTGAGCCTGGCGATATCATCTCAACAGGAACTCCGGATGGTGTGGGGAAAACGACGGGCACATTCATCAAAGCAGGGGATACGCTGCATGCTCATATTAGCAGCATCGGAACACTTACCTCGCCCGTCATTAACGAAGCATAACCCCCTCTTCAGCACAAAACCTAACCTTTTTCACGAGTATCTATCATGCAACGTCGACGATTTATGCAAACCGGTTTCGCTGGCTTAGCAGCAACCGCACTTCCTGAGGTTTACGATCAATACAGTTATGCCAGCCGCATTGGCAAACGCCCGAGTGAACTGCGCATTGTGGAAATCAAACGTCAAACCGTAAAACTCCCGTTCCGCCCTGCTCCTCAACGAGCCATGGATCGCGAGATTCCTCACTGGCGTTATTGCGAAATCGTTACCGTGGAATTGTCAGGCGGCGTCGTTGGTATTGGTGAAGGCTTACTGTACTACAGTTGGGGAGTGACCTCAGAGGAAGCCATCCAAAGTGCAATCGGAAGCAACGCNGCGGATTTGATGTGGAACGATGATCTTGGTGCCGGTTTACAAATGGCATTATTCGATGCTGTCGGCAAGGCCGGCGACGTACCGGCTTATCGTCTATTAGGAAATCAAGTTTACGACACCACCCCNTTAAGCTGGTGGAACATCGACATGCCNACCAAGGANATGCTGAGTGAATGTCANGAAGCGCTNCGNNTNGGCTACAANGCCTATAANACNAANGGACGCCCCTGGTTCGACCTCTGGGATCAGACCGCAACNTGTGCCCAGGCTATGCCTGCNGATTTCAAGATCGACATGGACTTTAACGAAACGCTGTTAACNGCTGAGCAGGGCATTCCCATTCTTAAATGGATGGATCAATTCCCCCAAGTGGATATTTACGAATCCCCAATTCCTCAACGAGATATCCAAGGAAACGCTGCAATTACAAAAGCAGTACGAGCTGGCGTTTCCCTACACTACGGAACCCCGTCACCTAAAGACGTTGTTAAATATGATGTCTGCGATGGCTTCGTGATTGGCGGAGGGGCAACACGTCTCATGCGTCAGTCCCATGTTGCCGAAACTATGGATATGCGTTTCTGGCTGCAGCTTGTGGGAGCCGGATTAACAGCAGCTTTCAGCTTACACTTNGGGGCCGTTTGCTCGGCNGCAACGTGGCCTGCTGTTAACTGCCATCAACTATATGTTCATGACATGCTTAAAGAGCCCATTCGAGTACGGGAAGGCTTTGCTGCCATTCCCGATAAGCCTGGACTAGGCGTTGAGTTGGACTGGAGTATTGTGAATCGCTATGCGGTTGACAGACCGACTGAACGTCCCGACCCTGCTCGTATGATTGAAACAACATATGCTGACGGTCGTCGTATGTATACGGCCAATAACGGCACCGTGAATTTCATGCTGAACCCAGCTCGCTNNCCGGGCAACATGCCGTACTTCGAAAAGGGAGTTGATAGCAAGCTTCTACCTAATGACGGTAGTGGCCGCTGGAAGGAACTTTACGAACGCAGTCGCAAAGAAGGGCCGGTTGTGATTAAACCGTAATCACACAAAAAGTTCTAATTGCCAGCGTTACAATTCGCCCAGATCACGTTGGTCGGTAATACGGCTGTACCATTCAGGATGGCGATCGTCGAACCGATGGATCTCATGCTCGTCCGGCACCCGGACGATGTGCTTATTCCGAGTGTCCTCAGGAACGACGGTGCCATATAGAATCTCGTATTCTTTATGGTTCGCGAAGTGCTGATCGTCTCCATTGGGAGAGATGATCTTGCTGCCACCGATAAATTGAAATCCCCGTTCCATTCCTACTCGGTTTACAGCCGCATAGAAAATCTTATTTTCCACTGCACGAGTGTTCACGATGTACTTTGGAAAAGTCTCGGCTCCAGGTGGCCAGTTTGTTGGCAACACTACCAGATCAGCGCCATCCAAAGCCATAATCCGGGACGATTCGGGGAAACTACCGTCGTAACAGATATTCATCCCCACTTTAATCTTACCAATATCGTAAACTTCAAATGGTCGGTTACCGGGAGTCGTAAAACGGTCAATCCCGAGAAACGGCAGGTGAATCTTTCGGTAGCTACCAATCACTCCACTCGGACCAACCAGTACGCAAACATTAAACAGCTGCTCCCCTTCTTTCTCTAACGTACCATACACTACATAGCTATTTGTTTCAGCACAAACTTGCTGAAAGAACCCGCTGCTCTTACCGGGAATCGACTCTCCCCACGGCATCGCCTCTGCCAGACTACTAAAGCAGTAGCCCGTCACCGCACACTCCGGAAACACCGTTAATTCAGCGCCATTTGCTGTTGTTTCCCGCATAGCCTTTTCCATGTTGGCCAGGTTCAACTCGGGTTCCATTATTTTGATGTCCATTTGAACACCAGCTATTTTCATNCTGCTCGCTTCACTCATTTTTTGTCCACTCTTCAGCTACTAAACTATCTTTGCCTGAGTCTTTTCTCTAATCCTGTTGTTCACTTACCAAAGGTGGCCGACGTAAGTGGTAGTCCGTCTGTTGCTGAAATACCTTCGCGGCATTAAGAATCGTTACTTCGTCAAACAACCGTCCCACAAATTGAATGCTCTGCGGTTGACGAGATTCCCCATTGTCAATAAATCCACTTGGCATCGCAATGGAAGGGTGACCTGTCATATTCGTGATCAACAATTCATCACCACCTGAAGAAACAAAGAAATCGATCTCACTCATCAACTTTTGCATCTTTTCCTGCATTCGTCTTCGAATCCGAAGCGCTCTAATATATTCGACTGCTGGAACATATTCAGCCCGACGGAACAATGCTGGCCACGAATTCAGCCCTTCCTCAATACCTTCACGTGTCAGCGGATCAAACTGCGCGGCTGCTTCTGAATAAAGAATCGTTACCAACGGCCACGTAGGGATATCCTTAGGCAACTGAATCGGTACGAGCTTGACACCTCGCTCCTTGAGAATCTGCAATTCTTCCCGGTCTTTAACGTCCTGCTCNCCTTCAATGTAACCAACCTTAAGCTTCTTNAAATCAACCGTTTGAGGCCACTCAAAGGGCACATCCACCACAGAAGGATCATCCCCCCCTTTTCCCTGTATCGCTTCAAAAACGAAGCCGCAGTCATCAGCACTACGGCATAGCGGTCCCAGTTTATCCATNCTCCAACTCAGTGCCATACAGCCATCACGCGATACCCGGCCAAACGTAGGACGCAAACCTGTAACGCCACAACGAATTGACGGAGAGACGATACTGCCAAGCGTTTCACTTCCGATTGAAAATCCAACACAGCCTGCTGCTGTCGCACTTGCCGAACCAGCACTCGAACCACTCGAGCCCTGCTCAATATTCCAAGGATTACGAGTCGGACCACCATACCACTGATCCCCCATCGCCAATGCTCCCAGTGAAAGTTTGGCGACTAACACCGCATCCTGCGCATCAAGTTTCTCCAATACATAGGCTTTATGATCAATCACCCGATCCTTGAACTGAGGAGCACCCCATGTGGTGGGATAACCAGGATAAGCCATTAAATCTTTGGCTCCATACGGAATNCCTGTCAATGGCTTAGAGAAGCCGGAACGGCGATGCTTTGAAGTGTCAAGCAATCTAGCCTTCTCCATCGCAACTTCTTCTGTCAGGTTCACCACAAACTTGAGCTGAGGATTGTACTTCTTCAATCGACTTAGATAGATTTCCGTAAGATGCNTTGCTTTAATCTCACCACGAAGTAACAAATCGTGTTGTTGGCGAAGAGGCAAAAATGCCAGATCTTCATCACTTCCGGGAACTTCAGCCCGACGGTAACTGCCTTGATCTTCCGGCTTGCTTTTCCTTGGTGTCTGCCCCGGTTGAAGATGTAGCTTAAGCGCCGGCCACGTATCATAACCAACCCCGAACGATCGTAATGCCTGAAGATCCTGAAGAGTACGGGTTAGGCCGTCAGCCGTCTGAATTCGCTGATCCTCCGTAAGCTCAATCCCGGAAATCCACTCGGCTTGTTTGATCATTTCGACAGTAACGGCCTGAGCCGAGGTGGCCTGAACAGCCAGTGCTCGATGGAACGAAACTGTGCCAATGCCGGTTGCACTTAACCACCCCATCAATTGACGTCGATTTAATGCATTTCTGTTATTTTCACTTGTCGATTCAGTCATTGTTTTCACTCTGTTTTCGCATCTTTCCCTCGCTACAACCCGCACAACCGCAACTAAACCGGGCGCTTCTACGATTAGTTATAACCTGTCTTCAGAGTGTCCTTGTCCATCTTGAAAACCGAGTTGATAATCGAAGGGTAGTGGACTAACCAATCTGACCATCCGAACTAACGCAAAGTATTCTCAGGATTCTATCATGACCGTGCAGGAGTCTGCCAATCAAACCCAGCAAGTTCGCCGTGGAAAGTCCTGGCTACAGCACTTAGGAAAGGTGGCCGGTCCTGTTGTCTTCGTTGTCATCGGCTTCGCGGCGATTTCCATCTGGCTGACCATCGACTGGTACTCCTCTGCCCTCTCGGATGAAATCAATCCGGTTTACGTCGGCAAAAACAAGTGTATTGAGTGTCACCAACAGGAAGCCGAGAAATGGACCGGTTCTCACCATGATTTGGCCATGCAGATTCCTACCGAGGAGTCCGTTTTAGGCGACTTTAACAATGCTACGCTGGAACATCACGGTGTGAACTCCACGATGTTCCGTCGCGGCGGAACATTCATGGTCAACACGGAGGGGGAAGACGGTGAAATGCATGACTTTGAGATTAAATTTGTCTTTGGTGTCGACCCGCTTCAACAATACCTTGTGGAATTTGACCGAGCCAAAGTTCAACCGGAAAACGAAGTCGCCAGACTTCAGGTATTACGTATTTCCTGGGATACAAAAAACAGCAGATGGTTTCACCTTGATCCTCCGGATGTTCACGAGAAACTGGAACCCGAAGATGATCTCCACTGGACTGGTGTAGCCCAGCGTTGGAACAATATGTGTGCCGATTGCCACAGCACCAACCTCCAAAAGAACTTTGATCCCCAAACAAACCGTTACCACACAACTTTTAGTGAAATCAATGTAAGCTGTGAAACTTGCCACGGCCCTGGCAGTGTCCATGTGGAATTAGCTGAAGCGAAGTCGCTATTCTGGGATCGCGAACACGGTTACGGACTACCGAAGCTTAAAGGCCAAGACCCGGCAACGATTGAACGAAAGATTCAATCATGTGCTCCCTGCCATTCGCGTCGCCGCATCGTGCATCCGGACTTTTCGGGGGGAGATAATTTTCATGATCACTTTGCCGGTGAGCCAATGCGACCAGAGACTTATCATAAAGACGGCCAGATCATGGATGAAGTATACGTCNTCGGTTCTTTTATTCAGAGNAANATGTATCACAAGGGCATCCAGTGCACCGACTGTCACGATCCACATAGTGTCAAAGTCAAATACGATGACAACCGGCTCTGTACTTCCTGTCATCAACATCCGGCGAAAAAGTATGACACTCCCGATCATCATTATCATAAGCCGGGAAGCAAGGGAGCATCCTGTGTGGAATGTCATATGCCTGAAACAACCTACATGGGCGTTGATGCCCGAAGAGACCATAGCCTGAGAGTTCCACGCCCTGACCTGAGCCTGAAAATTGGGACTCCCAATGCCTGTGTCAAATGCCACCTTGAAGATAANATAGCTCCGTCAGCCAAACTGGCTGACGGACGTAAAGAAGAATTACACATCAAACAGTATATCGATTGGGTCCGACTTGCCTACGACGGAGAAAAAGATGTCCAAGAACAGCTCGGNACCTTGAATACTTGGGCTAACGAAGCGGTACTCAAATGGTATCCTGATTCCAAACATCGAGGAATGCACTTTGGCGAAACTCTGCATTCAGCCTGGGCTCTAAGTGAAAATGCCAACGACAGTATCATTGACCTCTTCGATGACCCTGACGCTCCAGCCATTGCCAAGGCATCTGCATTAATCTGGCTGGATCCCTCTCGCAGTTCAGATGCNCTTGAAGTTATCCTGGCTTCCTTGAAAAATCCCAATGAACCCCAACTTCGAGTCGCCGCAATTCTTGCTCTGCAAAACTATCGGGACCTCGGNAGNAGTAAGAATCCATATACAACCGTACGCAATCATGTCATCCCTCTCTTAAATGATCCGATCCGCTCGGTGCGCACCGCCGCCGCTCAGGTTACCTCAGNGATCCCCTCCAATTCCTGGCCAACTGGCGCTATCACGTCATTCCAAAATGCTTTGCAGGAGCTGGAAAAAGGATTAATGGTGAATAATGACCGCGCTGCTACACATCTCACGCTTGGCAGTATCTATGAAAATCTGGGACAACACGCCAAGGCAGAAAAAGCCTATCGTCTGGCAATTCAGGTGGAACCGAACGCAACCGGGCCGCGGTCTAACCTAGCTGAATTATTCACCNGACTTGCTGAAAATATGGCCCGACAGTATCAACAAAACCCACAGCAGGCTCCGCCCAACCTTAGGGAGAAAATCCAGAATTACCTCTTGGAAGCAGAAATGCTTCGCAAAGACGAATTNATCAANTTTGAACGGGANGCTTCCTATGCTCCCGAGAATGCTGCGGTCCAGTATCGATACGGGTTAGCTCTTTATCGTAACGATCAGTTGGACGACGCCGTGAACGTGCTCAGAAAAGTACACGAACTCGAACCTCGTACTCCCGTTTACATGATTGCTCTAAGTCGGTTNCTCCAAACTACCGGACAATATGAAGAAGCGCTTNAAATCGCTGAAAAACTGATCGAAATCGAACCACAACACCAAGGATTCGTAGAAGAGCTGAAAACACAAATTAAAAAACAGGGTACCGAAACAGAACNGACGCCTCCAAACGCTTCAAGCGAAGGGTAGTCCAGCATGACAATCAACATTGCCATCGTCCCTGTAGCAGGATTAGGCACCAGCGTCTTACCACTCACGAAGAGCCAGCCTAAAGAGATGCTGGCAGTAGGTCGCAAGCCGGTAGTGCAATATGTTGTTGAAGAACTGGCATCAAATGGCATTGAACGAATACTGTTCATTACAGCGCAGGGCAAGTCCTCTATTGCCGCGCACTTTGATATTGATGAAAACCTCATCCAATACCTGCGTGAAAAAGGGCGTGAAAGCAACTTAGTCGAATTGGATTACGAGCGACAAAACATTGAATACTTCTACACTCGCCAACGTCGGCAACTCGGACTGGGGCATGCTGTCCTTTGCGCTGAACCTCTTGTTGGCAGGGAACCGGCTGTTGTCGCTCTCGGAGACTCCATTATTGGGCGTCACGCATCGAGCAACATTGTTTCACGAATGGTTGACGCGTATGAGTCCGAAAAAGCTGATGCGGTAATCGCACTGGAACCAGTGCCGGCATCCCATGTCGACCAATACGGGATCGTCGATGTCCATGATGAAAATGCAGATTATCTAAGGATAACTGGTGCTCTTGAAAAACCGACTATCGCTGACGCTCCTACGACTCTTTCAATCGCGGCGCGCTACGTCTTTAGCCCTGCAATTTATGAAGCTTTGAAAGACACTTCAACGGACCGCAATGGAAATCTTCAACTCACAGACGCCATTGCTTACCTGATTGATCGGGGAGCCAAGGTGGTAGGAATTAAGCTCCGACCAGATGTAAAGAGATACGACATTGGTAACTTTGATAGCTATTTCAAGACATTTCTAGAGTTTACACTCACCGATCCCATATATGGGACAGAGATGCAATCCTACGTTCGCAACTGCCTGAAACACCAAGAAGAACAGGACTAGGACATGGAGATCATTCGCCGTCGCGCCTATGCTCGGGCCGGCCTCATCGGCAACCCATCTGATGGCTACAACGGGAAGACCATTGCCGTTCTGGTTCCGAATTACTTCGCCGAAGTCGTACTCTACGAATGGCAGGAATTAGAGATTGTACCCAGCCAGGATGACCAGTCAAAATTCAGCTCCATTCAAAACCTTGCAACCGACGTGCAATTACACGGCTACTACGGTGGCATACGTCTCGTCAAAGCCACCATCAAAAAATTCTTAGAATACTGTCAGGGTCGTCACGAACTACACGATCGCAATTTTTCAATCCGCTACGAGAGTTCAATTCCACGAGCCGTGGGCATGGCCGGTTCGAGTGGTATCATCGTCGCGACGCTGAGAGCATTGATGGATTTTTACGAACTTGAAATTCCGATCGCAGTCCAGCCGTCACTGGTCCTTAGCGTGGAACAGCAAGAACTTGGAATCCAGGGGGGATTACAAGATCGAGTTGTGCAATGTTTCGGGGAGCCGGTCTATATGGACTTTAGTAAAGAAGCAATGCATGAATCCCACGGGCTCATGTGTGGCCATTACAGCCCTGTCCCTAAAGACAAGCTACCTCCGCTCTATATTGCATTCGACCAATCCACTGGAGAGCCAACCGAAGTATTTCACAACAATCTGCGGGGCCGATTCGATCAAGGAGAAAAGGCGGTTGTTACAGCAATGGCTAAGTTTGCCGAACTCACCGTAATGGGACTTCAAGCAATCGAAACCGGGAACCATCAACAATTGGCCGGAATCATTGACGAGAACTTTAATATTCGCAGATCGATCTGCCAACTCCCAACCGGTCAGATTCAAATGGTAGAGGTAGCAAGATCAGTGGGCGCGAGTGCTAAATTCGCCGGTTCCGGTGGAGCAATCGTAGGAACCTATGCGGACGAGAGAATGTTGAATCAATTAAGTCAGCAACTTGAAGCAATCGGGTGTAAGGTCCACGCCATCAACTAGCCAAGCACTCACTTAACAGTTCCAGATTCATCCCTGACTGCGGATCAACCCATTGACTTCCGATGGTTGATATCTGCTAAAATGGGAGCATTCATTCACTCTCATCATCCCCAGTACAATGCGGCATTTCATATTAATCCTTGGCTTTTGCTTTCTCCCGTTGCCGGTTCTTTCGGCAGCTCCGACAGTTTCGTTTAGCAAAGAAGTACTGCCGATCCTTGCGGAGAATTGTTTTCAATGCCATGGCCCTGACGACAGCACTCGGGAGGCCAATTTACGGTTAGATTTGTTCGAAGACGCCATTCGTCCACGCGATGGCTATCAGGTCATCATGCCAGGCAATGTTGCCAAGAGTGATTTGATAAATCGAATTCTCTCCGACGATGACTCTATCAAAATGCCCCCCGCAGACTTCGACAAACATTTATCGAAGTCAGACATTGTCATTCTGCAAAACTGGATTGCCAATGGCGCCCCATATGAACAACACTGGTCTTTTAAGCCAGTGGTCAAACCGGAGTTACCACCTGTCAGTAAAAAAACACGCCGCTGGCAACGCAATGAAATCGACACCTTTGTCGGCCACAAATTAGAATCGGAAAACACCACACCTTCACGAGAGGCTGTTGCTACCACGTTAGCTCGACGATTATCTCTGGACATTACCGGCCTACCCCCGTCACCTGAAGCCGTGCAGGCATTTATAACCAATTATGATCCGACGAATACAGAGGATACGGTCTATGCAGACTATGTCAACGCATTGTTAGAGTCCCCACATTACGGAGAGCGGATGGCCATGTTCTGGCTTGACGCAGCTAGGTATAGTGACACCGACGGTTACCAAAGTGACTCAACCCGAAGTAATTGGCCCTGGAAAGATTGGGTGATCAACGCTTTCAACTCGAACATGCCTTTTGATCAATTCACGATAGAACAGTTTGCCGGGGATCTACTCCCCGACGCGACAGCAGAACAAACGCTGGCAACCTGTTTTCATCGAAACCACATGGCCAATGGAGAAGGTGGAAGACACCCGGAAGAATCCCGGATTGAATATGTGATCGATCGCGTAAATACAACCGGAACGGTTTGGTTAGGTGTCACACTCG
The DNA here is from genome assembly GCA_002705165.1 of Planctomycetaceae bacterium. Taxonomy (GTDB): domain Bacteria; phylum Planctomycetota; class Planctomycetia; order Pirellulales; family Pirellulaceae; genus UBA721. The sequence continues at coordinate 15,510 of PAJC01000007.1, forward strand.
GTTGTTGCCAATGTCACTCACATAAATACGACCCCATCTCTCATCAGTCTTATTACGAAATGTTTAGTTTCTTCAACAGTATTGATGAAGACGGCAAAGCCGGAGGTGGCGCCAAGCCATTTCTGTCCTACAAGCCAACCACCGTCGAACCGCACATTGCCACCGCACAAAAACTCGTCAACGACCGACTTCAGGCTGAACGGGCTGAATACACTTTAGCTGAACAAAGATTCAACGAGTGGTTTGCCCTGACGATCGAGAGTTTAACTGACGACTATCAGGCCTGGCGGGTTTTTGCACCAACTTCCATGGCCAGTGCCTTTGGAACCCAACTTACTCAGGTTGATGATGGACTAATCTCGACCGATGACAAAAATCCACACCACGAGGACTTTCAGCTTACCGGCAAGCCCGATTTAAGCCGTGTTACGGGGATAAGAATTGAAGTACCGCCTACCGAGGAAAATACAAACGGGGCCTTTTCTCGTAGTGAGTCCGGGCACTTTATCCTGACTGATGTCAAACTTCGGGTCGTCTCAACAGCCACGTCGACGGTCCGCGATATCAAATTTGCGCAGGCGATTGCCGATCACCAGGCCGACCGCGGCAAGTACAACGGATACGGCCTCGTCGCTCACATCCTGGACGATGATCCACGTAATGGCTGGGCCTCCTTTGACTCGGACACTAAAACCTCGCGAATGGCTATCTTAGCTCTGGAAAAACCGCTTGTGTTGACCCCCGAAGAGTCAATTTATCTCGAACTCCAACAACGATCACTCCAGGGCTCTCATAATCTGGGGGCTTTTAGGATTTTTGTAACAGACCGTGTAGGCAAAGCCGTTCGGTCACTGGATAAAGCTCCTCTACAAAAACTGGCTGAATCACTTAAAGCATCACCAAACGAAATCAATTCAGGTTTGCGAAATGAGCTGTTTCAGCAATTTCTGATCGATGACATTGCGTATCAACGAGTAAAACAACCGCTTAATCAGGCGCAAGCTCAGTTGAGCGAATTTAAGAGTGCAGCCGGCGACAAACGAGTCATGGTATTATCAGAACGCGCGGAACCTCGAAAAAACCACATTCTTTTAAGAGGCGTTTGGGATGCCCGAGGGGATGAAGTAGTAGCAGGCGTACCTCCTGTTTTAGGCACNCTTCCGAAANACGCTCCACGCAACCGACTCGGATTNGCNCAATGGCTTGTNAATCACAAGAACCCTCTCACTGCCCGCGTCACCACGAATCACGTCTGGCGACTTATTATGGGAAAGGGCCTGGTACGCACGGCCGAAGACTTTGGTATTCAAGGAGAACTGCCAACTCACCCACAGCTTCTGGATTGGCTAGCTACAGATCTGATGGAGAACAAGTGGGATCTAAAGGAACTCATTCGNAAGATCGTTGCCAGTGCTACTTATCGCCAATCATCGNATCTGGGAGAAGATAAACGAAACCTGCTTGAGCAAGATCCCGAGAATCGCCTGCTGGCCCGAGCTGAGCGATACCGCATGCCGGCCTGGATGATTCGTGACTCCGCACTAATGGCTAGTGAGTTGCTCGACACTTCGATTGGCGGTCCTCCNGTTCGTCCCTACCAACCAATCGGNGTTTGGGCAGATATCACNATGGGCCGATTCAAGTATTCACCAAGTCAGGGTGATTCCCAATTCCGCCGCACCGTCTATGCATTCTGGCGGCGTAGTGCCGCTCCGGCTTTTCTGTTTGANAATGCAAAACGACGCGTTTGCCAGGTNAAAACCCCAATCACCAACACTCCGCTGCAGGCCCTGACGTTAATGAATGACCTAACCTATCTCGAAGCCTCCCGGGTTCTTGCACAAAATGCCGCGGCCTCCTCTGACTTNATTCCAGAACAGATCACGTTCATTTATCAGCATTTACTAAGTCGAAACCCAAATACTGAAGAATTAAAAATCGTACAACTACAGCTCGAAGAACTCGAAACCTTCTATCAATCGCATCCGGATCAAGCAAAACGTTATCTTCGTCATGGACAACCGGAAACCATTCCCAACTTTGCCCGTGAATCTTTCCATGATAAAAAACAGCAGGCCTCAGGTCTTGCGGCACTCAGCAGCATTACNTCGATGATCATGAACCTTGATGAAACCATTACCCGTGAGTAGATTCATGCCAGACCATTTTTCAAGAACTCGTCGATACTTTCTGGGCCAATGTACTGGTATTAGTTTGGGAGCGATGTCTGCTGGCTTGTTGCTCAACGACCGTGTTCAGGCAGCCCCAGAACGCAATGAAAATGGCGGGCTTGCTAATCTGCCGCACCATGAAGTGAAAGCCAAGCGAGTTATTTACCTCACACAATCGGGTGGGCCGTCACAAATTGAACTTTACGACCACAAGCCTGANCTGCATCAATGGGCCGGNAAAGNCCTTCCGGAAGAGATCCGTCAGGGGCANAGACTTACCACAATGACCGCCGGCAAAGCACAACTCGTNATGCCTTCACATGCNAAGTTCAAAAAGTGGGGTGAAAGCGGAGCAACTGTCAGTGAATGGTTGCCACACATCGGTTCGATTGCCGATGATCTATGTTTCATCAAGTCGATGCATAGTGAATACATTAACCATGCGCCTGCGATGACATTTATGATGACCGGTAGCCAGACCCCGGGACGCCCTAGTATCGGGGGGTGGGCCAGTTACGGACTGGGGTCCACGAATCGCGATCTACCTGATTACGTCGTACTGGTCTCCAAGATGCAGCGGCCCAGTGATCAACCGCTCTACAACTACTATTGGGGTAACGGATTCCTGTCCTCTCGTTATCAGGGTGTAAAATTCCGCAATGCGAGTGAACCAGTCCTTTACCTGGAAGACCCTGATGGACTTCCACGCGAAATGCGACGTAAACTTCTTGATGGCATTGGCAAACTCAATGGCCTCAAGGCACGGCAAAGTGGTGACCCGGAAATCGAAGCGCGCACGAAACAATTTGAAATGGCTTATCGCATGCAGGCCAGTGTACCCGAACTCACCGATCTTTCGGATGAACCTGAAGAAGTCTTTGAGCTTTACGGGCCCGACTCACGGCGTCCCGGAAGTTATGCTGCGAATTGCATCCTCGCACGCCGTTTAGCGGAACGAGGGGTCCGATTCACCCAACTATTTCACCCTGACTGGGATCATCATAGTCGCTTAAGCACGTGGTGCGTTGCTCGCTGTCGAGACACCGACCAAGCCACTGCAGCATTGATCATCGACCTAAAACGCCGAGGGCTACTCGAAGACACGCTGGTTGTCTGGGGCGGAGAATTTGGCCGCGGTGTGGCTGGGCAGGGTAACTGGAATACGCCAAGTGCCGGTCGCGATCACCACCCACGATGTTTTACCTACTGGATGGCAGGTGGCGGAGTTAAAGCCGGATACACACACGGGGCAACCGATGATTTTAGCTACAACGTTGCTGAAGGTCACGTCCATGTACATGACCTACAAGCAACCATCCTGCATATGCTGGGCATCAACCATGAACAGCTTACCTATCGCTATCAGGGCCGTGACTTCCGTCTGACTGACGTGCACGGAAAAGTTGTCAACGAAATCATCCTCTAAGAAGCAAAGTAACACGGCATCTTACTCACTGACGTTCATGTAGACCTTCAAAGCAGTTGGTTCTTCCACTAACAGTCGCATTAATTCCTGATAGTTGTCAAAACCATCTACCGGATTTGTCAGGATTCTGGCAATGACACCCGGGTACATCACTTCGCCCAAAGCCAAATCTTTAATTCCTGATTCAAAATGCGTCTTGTTAGCGTTGACACTACCTACAAGTAGTTTATTACCCAATACCCACTCGATATTGATCTTATCGGAGGGGATTTCAACGGCTCGGTCACCACCTGTAATACTCGTCCATACAAGCACACCGTTGTGTCCCAGGTGATTCATCGCATCAAAAGCTACCCCACTGTGTCCGGTTGCGTCCACAATCAAATCCGCTTTACCAACTTGTGCGACTAGTTGGTCGATCGGGGTTTCACGGGTGGAAACATAAGTCGCTTCAAGCCCCTCCACAATTTCTGAATTGAGGGTACCTTTAGCCGAGCGAGCCAACGTGTATACATCGAGCCCGCGGTTTTTGAGTACAAGCGTGCTCAGCAGTCCAATCTGCCCGGCACCCAATACGAACGCTCTTTGAGGTCGCCAGACTTTCATACGCTGCTGAGCTTCAAAAGCCTGCTGAATCGCTTTAGCAGCACAACTCATTGGTTCCATCAACACATGGAGATGCTGCAAGCCTTGAGGCACTTTGACGATATACTCTTCTGAATCCACAAAATACTCGGTTAAAAAACCGTGGCGCAGATTAATACCACGTTCATAGTAGGTTTCTTCACTGGTCATATCATATGTACCAATTTGATCGTAAATAGACCCACCAGGTCGACGAACAGTAGCTGTCACAAAGTCGCCAGGCTTTATTGCACGAACATTATCTCCGGCCTCTTCCACAACTCCAAACACCTCATGACCAATTGTCAGGAAGTCATATCCTTCCGGCGCATTTCCGTACAAAGCGTCGTTAATTTCCCGGTCGGTAGCATCAACCCCTACTTTAAGAACGCGAACCAGAACACCCGTTCCATCAACCACGTCCGTCAACGAAGGTTTGGGTAAGTCGGCCATGTGGACACTATTGGGCGTGCCGGGCTTAACAGCAATTGCTTTCATCAGTCTTATCAGTCTTTGGCTACTGAGATTTAAAAAGGCAGCGGGAAAGAGTTAAGTATAGATAGCAAACAAGAACTCGTGTAGACGACCAACCTCTGTGAGAAATAGACATCGCATACAACATGTCTCACGATTTGTAACATCTACCACCAAAGCGTTAAAATCATCTAGGGTTCCAACCAAACAAAATATAAAAAGGGAAGAAGACTATGGCCACTGCAGATATTGTCGCACCTCCAACTATTCGCCAGACACTTTGCTTTATTGGAGGACAATGGATTCCAGCAGAAAGTGGAAAGACATTTGATACTTTTCACCCCGCCACTGGGGAAGTCATCGCTCAGGTAGCAGAAGGCGATGAAGCAGACGTAGACAAGGCGGTTGCAGCCGCTCGCAAAGCTTTTGATGAAGGCCCCTGGCGGACAATGGATGCTCGCGAACGTGGAGCAATTATGTATCGTCTGGCTGATCTGATCGAGGCCGAGCTTGAAGAACTAGCCGCATTAGAAACGCTGGACAACGGAAAACCTATCAGCGACTCACTCGCCGCAGACTTACCGCTAACCATTGATTGTCTTAGATACTACGCAGGTTATGCAGACAAGATTCACGGACAGACAATTCCAGTTCGAGGAAATTATTTCACCTATACAAAGAAGGAACCCGTTGGGGTCGTTGGGCAGATCATTCCCTGGAACTTTCCCATGCTCATGGTTGCCTGGAAATGGGGGCCGGCATTAGCCGCTGGTTGTACCATTGTTATGAAACCAGCAGAACAAACTCCACTCACCTGCCTACGCATGGCAAGGCTAGCACAAAAGGCCGGGATACCTGACGGGGTTATCAATATCGTTCCCGGCTTTGGACCAACTGCCGGCGCCGCGGTCGTAAAACATCCAGGCATCGACAAAGTAGCATTTACCGGCGAATACAAAACAGCCCAAACTATCATGGCTGACGCTTCCCAGACACTAAAGCGGCTCACGTTTGAACTCGGAGGCAAAAGCCCTAACGTTGTATTTAATGACGCCGATCTGGATGCGGCAGCAGCAGGTTCGCATTTTGGTCTTTATTTCAACCAGGGACAATGCTGCTGTGCCGGAAGCCGTCTCTTTGTACAGGAAGATATTCACGATGACTTTGTAGCGAAGCTTGTGGCAATGAATCAATCAAGAGTCGTTGGCAACCCGTTTGATAAGGCGACGGAACAAGGACCCCAGGTCGATCAGGCTCAATTCGAGAAAATTCTAAAGTACATTGACATCGGCAAACAGGAGGGCGCTCAATGTCTCACTGGTGGTGGTCGTCACGGAGAAAACGGCTACTTTATTGAACCGACCTTATTTGATGGCGTAACGGACGAAATGCAGATCGCTACTGATGAAATTTTTGGGCCTGTCATGTCTATCCTCACATTCAAAGACACCGAGGATTTAATTCAACGTGCTAACAATACCTTCTACGGCCTCGCGGCAGCGGTTTGGTCAAGAGACATTGGTAAAGCCCATATGCTTGCGGATCGCGTTCGTGCAGGTACGGTTTGGGTCAACTGCTATGACGTATTTGATGCTGCTGCCCCATTTGGCGGATTCAAAATGTCAGGCATTGGTCGCGAACTTGGTGAGGAAGGGCTGAAAAACTATCTCGAAACCAAGACGGTTACTGTCGCCCTTGATTAACTTGCCTTTATTTCAAAAGTCCTCTCATAAAGCTTCAACAATCTTGATCAAGAAACCCAAAAGTGGCGGTGGCTGGCAGGCCATTCGCTACGTTTTAAAGAAATCTCGTACTTCCGGCGGCTTTCTGCGGATGTGGAAAGCCCTGCGCAGTAAGAACACGTGTAAAACATGTGCGGTTGGTATGGGAGGTCAGTCCGGTGGAATGGTGAACGAAACCGGACGCTCTTTAGAAATGTGCAAAAAATCAGTACAAGCAATGGCCGCGGACCTGCAGGAAGCCGGAGCCTGTGAACACCTTGAATCGCATGCAATTGCTCAGTTAAAAAAACAAACTCCCTATCAGCTGGAGCATGCCGGACGGCTAACGCACCCCATGCTTTACGAGAAAGGAAAGGACTTTTATCGACGTATCGAATGGGAGGAAGCCCTGGGGCGTATTAGCACGGCACTTAAAGAGACCTCCCCCGATGATTCCTTTTGGTACTTCAGTGGTCGAAGCAGCAACGAAGCTGGTTTTCTACTTCAGCTATTTGCTCGCCTTTATGGTACGAACAATGTCAACAATTGCAGTTACTACTGTCATCAGGCCAGTGGAGTCGGGCTGAGTAGTGCTATTGGAAGTGGAACGGCAACAGTCGTTCTAGACGATGTCGAACACGCCGATCTCGTATTCGTGATCGGAGGAAATCCTCCCAGCAACCACCCTCGCCTCATGACGACGCTCATGCAAGTGAAAAACAAAAAAGGTAAGGTCGTGGTGGTAAACCCCGCAGTAGAAATAGGATTGGTTAATTTCAAAGTTCCCAGCAATCCTTTCAGTCTCTTGTTTGGCACGCCCATTGCAGACCTCTATGTCCAACCTCATATCGGCGGTGATCTGGCAATGTTAACGGGCATTGCCAAAGCGATCAAAGAAATGGGAGCCGAAGACTCAGCGTTCCTTCAACAATATTGTGACGGTGGCGAGCAATGGTTCTCCCATCTTAATGCCATGTCATGGGATGAAATCACAACAAAATCCGGGGTCTCTGAATGTGAGATTCGTGAGATAGCTTCACTATATGCCAAAGCGGAAAACGTCATCTTTTGCTGGACAATGGGGATCACCCATCATGCACATGGAGTCCAAAATGTTCAGGCAATCGCCAACTTAGCTATGATGCGAGGGATGCTCGGTAGACCTCACGCAGGATTGCTCCCCGTGCGGGGCCACAGCAATGTCCAAGGCATTGGTTCTGTTGGGGTTACCCCCAAACTTAAGGATGCAATTTTCAATGCTTTAGAATCTGAACTCAAGCTCAAGCTACCAACCACAGAAGGACTCGACACTCTGGGCTGTATGGAAGCCACAGACCGAGGGGAACTGAGTCTGGGGTTTTGTCTAGGTGGAAATCTGTATGGTTCCAACCCAGACTTGGAATTCGCCGCTGCATCGCTAAGTAAGCTGAAGACCCTTGTGTACATTAATACGACATTAAATACGGGGCATGCACATGGCCTGGCAGACCAAACGATCATCCTCCCGGTGCTCGCTCGTGATGAAGAAGCTCAAGCTACAACTCAGGAATCGATGTTCAACTTTGTACGACTCAGTGACGGAGGCCCACGTCGACACGAAGGGCCTCGTAGTGAAATCGATGTTATCACTGACATTGCCAGTAACGCCCTGGGAACGGAAAGTCCTGTCGACTGGCAAGCCATGAAAGAAGCCCCTAACATTCGTAGTGCTATCGGGAAGACCATTCCTGGATTTGAGAGAATAGCCGACATCGACGAAACAAAGAGCGAGTTTCAAATTAATGGCCGGACTTTTCATACCCCACAATTCTCAACCCCCAATGGAAAAGCTCAAATACACCGCCACCACCTTCCGGAACTCAAAGGGGATGAAAGTCAGTTACGGCTGATGACCGTTCGCAGTGAAGGCCAGTTCAATACTGTCGTTTATGAAGAAACCGATATTTACCGGGGAATAGAGCGTCGTGATGTCATTCTAATTAACCCGGTCGATACAAAGAGGCTTGGTTTTCGACATGACCAGCGGGTCACCGTCAAGAGCCCGACTGGAGAGCTGAAAGATATCCACATTCACAATTATGACGATATACGAGCGGGCAATGTGCTCATGTATTTCCCCGAGGCGAATGTTTTGGTACCAAGGACGACGGATCCACAATCACGGACGCCAGCCTTCAAAGGGGCGTTAGTGACGCTGCACGCACAGTAAGACCCCCAAACGGAAAAACCACGACTTGAAGGAGTCTGTGCTCCGGGGTTAGCCGTGAAGTACAAAGGGCATCTGGCCGATATTTAGGGTAGGTGTATGCCTAAGCAATGAATTACGCAAAGAATCCTAGCCTTTGCTTACTCTATTTACTGAACCCTCACCCCAATGGCTGCAGTCAACAAATCGATTTCAAGATGGTCTGCGATCACCATACTCAGTAGTGCTCTACTGCTGTTTCAGGTTCAACCTATGGCAAGTAAAGCAATCCTTGCCTGGTTTGGAGGTGCATCCAGTGTTTGGACAACCAGCATGCTGTTCTTCCAAACGATTCTGGTGGCAGGCTATTGCTATGCTCACCTTATGAGTCGCTGGACCATTCAGCGTCAGTTCAAAATACACGCCGTGTTAGTACTCAGTGCCTGTATTTTTCTACCACTTTCTTTTGCTGCCCCCGAGGCAACCAAAGCTTCTGCGCAACCCATCAGCACCATTCTTCTCCTCTTGCTGGCAACGGTTGGACTTCCCTATTTTGTTTTATCGACCACCGGCCCTCTCGTTCAAAGTTGGTACGGACTGACTCAGGGCAAAGGAACTCCCTATCGACTTTATTCACTCTCCAATATTGGCTCACTAACAGCACTAATCACCTATCCTTTTCTGATGGAAGTCTACCTCGACATTCCAACTCAGAGTGAAGTCTGGTCTATTAGCTACCTGTTCTTCGCGTTGTCAGTCGGAGCACTCGGATGGCAGTGCACTCGGCAAGGATCTATTGTGAAAGTCGAACCCGCGGCATTCAGGACTATCGC
>PAJC01000008.1 GCA_002705165.1 Planctomycetaceae bacterium
AGACGATGGGAAGAATGCCTGGCATAAGGCCGAAATTATTTTCGACTGGGTTCGTGATCGTGTGAAGTACAAATTTGATGAAGAGTTAAAAGGAGCACTGATAGCTTTAGAGAAAGGTGAAGGTGACTGTGAAGAATTGACTAGTCTGTTTATTGCTATTTGTCGCAATAACGGGATTCCTGCTCGAAGTGTATGGATTCCGGGGCACTGTTATCCTGAATTTTATCTGGAGGATGCCAGTGGAGGAGGGCATTGGTTCCCTTGCCAAATAGCCGGCTCGAGATCCTTTGGCTCAATGCCGGAGTATCGCCCGGTTCTTCAGAAGGGAGATAACTTCCGCATTCCCGGGAACTCTCAGCCTCAGCGATATGTGGCTGAGACGTTTAAAGCGCTGCGTTTGACTCAGCCACCTATGGTTCAGTTCATTCGTCGTCAGTCTGGTTCAGATGATCCCTTTGCTCCGGTCTTGAAGTAAAGCCGCCCTTTTGGGTTGTAATGAGGATCCGAGGTGTTAGCCAAGTATTGTATTGATCGGATTTAGAATGAATGCTTTGTAGAAGACAAAGATCATGATAATGATGAAAATGGCGACACCGCCGTAGATGAAACCAGTGCAAATCTTTGAGAGCCACTGTAGCTGGCTTTCGGCTTTAGTGCGGAACGTGGTGGCTTCTCGCCAGAGAGACTCTGAAATTGTTCCAGCCTGTTCCGCCGTCATAACGGATGACAAAAAGTCCGGTGGATAAGTGTTCGTCTGGGCAAAGGCGGAGTAAAAATCGTCATTGTTGCGGATCGCATCCAAAACGGGCTTGAGTGTCTTTAGATAGACCGGATTACCACTGGATTTGATTGCCATATCGACACACCTTTCGGCGTCGACGCCGGCATTATGAACCAGAGAGAAGGTCCAGCAAAATCGAGACATGGCCAGGTTTAGAAACGGATGCTTAACTCCCGGTAACTGTGAAAGTAATCCTACAAATACTTCAATGTTTAGCCATTGCATATAAACACCGTATCCAATTCCACCCGCAAAGCCATAAAAGACAAGCATCAGTCCGCAGTATTTGCTGAAGAGAGAGTTGTCCGATAGCCAGCCGGGAAGTAAGTCACCAGCTTCACCGTTCCCTAAGAGCATCCCCATAATAAAGAGAACGAGTCCGACGACCCCGGTTGCGATGACAAACTGGAGTACCGGCCAGGTGACACTTTTGAAGAATCCACGGATTAAGGCAACCCGGTTGTCATAATACTCGGCCAGTCCGATAAATGCGGCTTCAGTTTTTCCTGAAAGTTCTCCGACTTGAACCATCATGCTCATGAGTGATGGAAAAGTGCCCGGGCATTGGCGAATACACTCGTAGAGCGTGCTGCCTTCTTCTAATTCGTTGGTAATCAACGACAAACTGGCGGTATGTCCTTTACCCAGCAAATGTTTGCATGTTCCGAATGCCTTACGAGTGTCCAGTCCAGCGTGAAGGCTGACGCCCATTTGGCGGCAAAAACTGCTCAGACGTTTTGAGGAAACTGTGGGCATTTGNTTGCACTGCTCGGAGGGATTAAAGGGGAGTACTTNTATTATAGTATTCCCTTTNGATCTCAATAAAATGGTAGTTTACAAACCAAATGTCAAGTTTTGGGGCTTTGAGCTCTATGGCGGTGGTGGAACATCTGCACTAAATCTGTTAGTTTTGATGTCTGACAGGAGTCTCGTTTGGTAAAGGATTACTCAGTGAAATCCCTCGGAACCGTGGCGATTTTGGGCGTAGGACTGATTGGTGGTTCAATCGGTCTCGCCATACGTCAACGCGGTTTGTCTGACAGAGTCATTGGGATTGGTCGGAAGCCTGCCAGACTGCAGAAAGCGAAGCAGTTGGGAGCGGTGACGGAGACCACAGCTAATATCGAACGTGGAGTTTCTGAAGCGGATTTTGTGATTGTTTGCACGCCCGTGCAGTATGTTGTTGAGCATGTAAAGCAGATTTCACAGTATGTTCGCTCTGAAACACTTATTACCGATGTCGGTAGTACAAAACAGACAATTGTTGAAGGGTTGACAGGGCTCGAAAACGGGAGCTTCATCGGATCTCATCCCATGGCGGGAGGTGACCGGGGAGGTGTTGGGAATGCGGACGCGGATCTTTTTGAAAAACGAACCGTCGTTGTCACACCCGAAAAGAGTACCAACNAAGTGGCTCAGTCAGGGATAACCAGATTCTGGGAATCNTTAGGGGCACGTGTAGTAGAGTTAGATTGCAAAGAGCATGATCGAGCAGTGGCTGTCATCAGNCATCTGCCACANACGCTTGCCTCGGTGCTGTCGGCTCAGGCGAATCCTAAGCAATTAGGGTTGGCTGCAGGTGGTTGGATAGATACCACGCGAATTGCCGGAGCAGATCCGGAATTGTGGTTGGAAATCCTACGCGACAATAATAAACAAGTAATAGGTGCGGTCGATCGTTTTTTGGATGACCTGCACAAGTTTCGAGACGCACTTGAGAGCGATAATTCACGAGTGTTATTACGATATTTGAATCAAGGAAAGCAAAATCGTGAGTCTATGGGAAATTGATATTTACCCCGCCGAAGGTCAAGTAGATCGTGCAGGTGAAGGATTGACTTCAGATGCAATTGATCTCGGACTCGACCCATCCATTCAAGTGNTCGCCGTGCATGGCTATTTGCTTGAAGGTGANATAGAAGAGGCTGATGCAAACCAGTTGGCGGATAAACTGCTTGCCGATTCGGTTGTTGAAAAAACCGTTGTTGCACCGGTTGGTGATGAACGTCTGCAGCAATCTCCAGTTAATAGTGCCTTGTTAGTGCATGTGATNAATAAGCCGGGAGTGATGGATCCTGTGGCAATGAGTGCTCAGAAGGGAATTGAAGATCTAGGTGTCGCTGTCGANCAGGTTCGCACTTTCCGTAAATACTGGGTTTCCGGAGTGGANCAGGNAAGTGTAAATCGGTTGGCTGAAAAAGTGCTCGCGAATGATGCGATTGAACAGGTCGTCCACGGCCCACTGCAACTAGATGCTCTGGCTCTCGGTACAGCTTATGAATTTGAACTAAAAACGATTTCGATTCGTTCGCTTACCGATGATGAGTTGGAAGTNCTAAGTAAGGAAGGTCAGCTTTATCTAACTNTGGTGGAAATGCAGACGATTCAAAAGCATTTNCAGGGACTTGAACGCGAACCGACGGATATTGAGCTGGAATCTATCGCNCAAACCTGGAGTGAACATTGTAGTCATAAGACTTTGGCAGGTCGTATCGCCTACAAAGATGACGAAACGGAACGTCANTTTGAAAACATGCTCAAAGAAACGGTCTTNGCTGCGACAGTCAAGATTCGTGAAGAGCTTGGNGAAGATGACTGGTGTGTAAGTGTNTTTAAAGACAATGCCGGAATCGTAACCTTCGATGATGACTTNAATGTGGCGTTTAAAGTTGAGACCCATAACCATCCATCTGCATTGGAACCATATGGTGGAGCCAATACCGGTATCGGTGGGGTGATTCGCGACACGCTTGGTACCGGTATGGGAGCCAAGCCGATTTGCAATACGGATATATTCTGTTTTGCNAATCCTGAAGTCGCTCATGATCAGCTTCCCCCCGGAGTNTTGCATCCTCGTCGCGTTATGAAAGGCGTTGTATCGGGAGTTCGCGATTACGGAAACCGTATGGGGATTCCAACGGTTAACGGCGCAATTTACTTTGATGACCGCTATCTTGGCAATCCTTTGGTTTATGCCGGAAACGTTGGTCTTATTCCGAAAGAGAAATCGTTTAAAGAAGCTCACGCTGGAGAATGGGCCGTTGTGATCGGCGGGCATACCGGTCGAGATGGGATTCATGGTGCTACTTTTAGCTCAGCCGAATTGACGAGTGATAGTGAAATGCTGTCCGGTGGTGCCGTGCAGATCGGTAATGCAATCACTGAAAAGATGGTGATGGATGTCATGCTGGAAGCTCGCGACCGAAACCTTTACACNTGTGTTACNGACTGNGGTGCAGGCGGGTTGTCTAGCGCGATCGGTGAAATGGGGGAAGAGATAGGCGTGGAAGTCTATCTGGACAAGGCACCNTTNAAATATGACGGGCTNAGCTATACAGAAGTNTGGATTTCGGAAGCTCAGGAACGCATGGTGTTTAGTGTGCCTGAGNAGAATTGGGAAGAGTTTCATGCGCTTTGTGAATCTGAAGGCGTAGATGCTACGATTGTCGGAAAGTTTGTTGATCACGGACGCCTGGTACTTAAGTATCAGGATCAAGTTGTGGGNGACCTAACGATGGACTTTCTCCACGATGGTCGTCCACCCATTATTCGAGATGCTCATTACGAAATTCCAGCTGTTACAGTTATCGATCTGGAGGGGAAAGCAGCCANCCTTGAGCAGGATTTAGAGGCCATTCTTGGAAGTTTAAATGTTGCCAGTAAAGAATGGGTCGTTCGTCAGTATGACCATGAAGTTCAGGCAGGTAGCGTTGTCAANCCAATGGTTGGCATTCAAAANGACGGACCTGGGGATGCGGCCGTTGTGAAACCTGTTTTAGGCAGTAGCAAAGGTCTCACGGTAAGTTGTGGTATGAATCCCCGTTACGGCGACTACGATACTTATTATATGGCGGCTAGCGCCATTGACGAAGCGATTCGCAACAGTGTGGCTGTTGGAGCGGATCCAAGCCGAATCGCAATCCTTGACAACTTCTGCTGGGGTTACACGGATCGTCCTGAAACCTTAGGTTCGCTCGTTCGTGCGGCGTTGGCNTGCTATGACATGGCAGTCGACTTAAAGACTCCCTTTATCTCNGGAAAAGATAGCCTGAATAATGAATTCAGTTATCAAAACAAAGAGGGAGAAAAGGTAACAATCTCTATTCCTCCCACCTTGCTGATTAGCGCGATTGGTCAGGTCGAAGATGTAGCCACTTGTACCACAATGGATGTTAAGGAAGCTGGGAATGTGCTTTATCAGGTAGGGGTCACTAAATGTGAATTAGGTGGCTCTCACTGGACATTGGTTCGTGAACTGGAGGGTGGCGCTGTTCCCACCGTTTCTACGGCCAACTGTAATGCAGTCTTTCCGGCTGTTCATCAGGCCATCAAATCGGGTTTGGTACGTGCTTGTCATGATTTGAGTGAAGGCGGTTTGGCAGTCGCTGCGGCGGAAATGGCTTTTGCCGGTGGCTTGGGAATGGTAATCGATCTGGCTGGAGTGCCGACGGATCAGGATTACTCGGGAGATACGGAGAATGTGCTGAAGCTGTTTGCGGAGTCTAACACGCGGTTTCTAATCGAAGTAGCCCCGGAGAATTGCTCGGCATTCGAGCAAGCTCTTGATGAGGTGACGTTCGCACGCATTGGGATGATTACGGAAGAGGATCAATTGGTGGTTAACAATGACGGTGAAATCCTGTTAACCACCCCGATCGGACAATTAAAGGAAGCCTGGCAATCGCCATTGCGATGGTAGAGGTCAGGGAAACTAGGAAAATAGAGTCTGCAGATAAACGCTGGGCTAAAAGATGACTACACCCAAAGTATTAGTTTTACGTGCCCCGGGCACTAATTGTGATCACGAAACCAAGTACGCGTTTGAGCTTGCCNGTGGGNAGGCTGATCGAGTACATATNAATCGAGTGCTNGAGAACCCATCCTTGGTTGAGCAGTATCAGATTATGTGNATCCCTGGTGGTTTTAGCTATGGCGACGATGTCGCCGCGGGAAGGATTTTTGCCAATCAAATGCGTAGCCATTTGGCAGATGTTATGCACGAGTTTAAGAATAGCGATAAGCTAATACTAGGTATCTGTAACGGGTTTCAGGTGTTAATTAAATCCGGCCTATTACTCGACGATGATGCCAACGGAAATCCTCCGGCGACGTTATGTTGGAATAACCATGGACTCTATGAAGACCGTTGGGTTTACCTTCAGAATTCGAGTGACAAATGTATCTTTCTGCGCGGTGTTGATCGATTATATCTTCCCATCGCTCATGCCGAAGGAAAGTTTGTCATGCGAAATGAGGGCATTGCTGATCAGTTGCAAGTTANTCAGCAACTGGCTCTGAAGTATGTGGATGTAGCAGGGGCCCCCGCTCGTGGATTCCCCCAAAATCCGAATGGTGCTCAACGCAATGTAGCTGGAGTTTGTGATAGCTCAGGTCGAGTGTTCGGCCTGATGCCACACCCGGAACGGTTTCTGGAAGGGACACAGCACCCTCGTTGGACTAGGGATGGCCTGCAGCCAGAAGGAGATGGTCTGGCTCTGTTTAGAAATGCCGTGGAGTACTTCGCCTAATCTTCCGAAGCTTTTTTGTCAAANTGGATGGCACAAGCGTCAGTATCGCAGTTTAAGCGGTATCGACGCTTGGCAATTTGTTGGTAGCCCCAATTCCATACAGGCAGACTGAACGGGATATGTAAGAGCAATGCCAGAAGCCAGAGCTTGGGAAGTCGTCGACTAATGACTCGTAAAGCCGCTGCACCTCGATGGCGTTTGCTGCCTTTGTCGATAAGGTAAATGGCTTCCATCATCTGTTNTTTGCTCAGATCCGGATAAGCAGAAACAATCGATTCATCATGAAGTGAAATGTATGTTAAACGCTGTTTACCATCCCAACGGTTAAGTTTTTCNACCTGACGAGTGCAGAACTGACAGTCGCCATCATAGATGACAATTTCGGCATTCGGAAATTGAGTGGGAGTGGGAAGCATGTAGTGATTATTCACTTAATAAGTCATCGATGTCAAATTCGGCATTGAAAGCGTCGAGATCGAAGTCGTCTTCTTCAACTTCTGAATCACTGTCATCATATTCTAACTCTTCGTCCTCGTATTCGTACTCCTCTTCATTTGCTTCGGACTCAGAATGAGTCTCTTGCCAATTGGTTTCCTCCACGGTTTCAGGGGAGGCTGTGTTAACCAGCTCACTATAGTTCAGATCGGCTAGTTGCAGGGCAGGTGAAGAAGTGTCTGCTGGAAGAGATTCTTCGAATGACGGTTTAACCTTCGGGTGGGCAGTGAAGATAATATAGAGGGTGAGGCTTGTACCCAGCCCAATTGCCAACCAAGCTGCGAGATCGGTAACTTGCACATGCATAGGTAGGCTATCCGAACCGTGTATTAACTCCGGGAGCGCAATCACAACACTTTCGATTGCCAACCCTTCGAGGCCGACAAGCAATAGAGACACGCTTAATCCTAATACGAATGCACGAAACATTGTTTTCCTTTGGTTACCTAGATTTAATATCGAGTGAATGCAGGGGTGGAGACGAGTTAGAATCCATGAATCAAGTTGATATTTAACAAACCGCGATGCGGTTTTGGTAGATCACAAGCGAGAATGATTCTTTTGAAAGACCGCATTCTTTTTCTATGAACGGTATAGGACAGGAATTCAGTTGTGATTATAAAGAAAGTAGCAGTGATACATGGTCGGTTAAAGTTTCTCCCGGCGACGATAAACGATTGAATTATACTGCGAAGATTAGTCGATATTATCCATTGGGTGTAAATATTCTGAGGTGAGCAACCTCGTTTGCACCAAGAGGCACAGTAAGTGGGGATTGGCGTGTCAGACCCAGCCAAGATCCTGTTCGTAAAATCCGCTGCATCTGAAAAGATGTCCGCCCCGGAGGAATTGTGCTCTCTCTTCGACGTGGAGGTCGCGGCTAATTGGAGCGAAGCTCGTCGCCTCATGAAGCAGCAATGTTTTGATGGAGTGTTCAGCGACACAGACAATGACGCTCCCAAGAAACAATTCTTCACGGATTCTTTTTGGGTGATTCAGAAACTGCACCAAGGGGTCGCCATACTCGACCAGGATAAAAAGATCCTCTGGGCAAATGAACAAATCAATGAATGGGCCGATTGCGAGAATGTAATCGGCCTTCCTTTTTATAGTTGGTTGGAAGGTGGGCAATGGGAAACCGGGGATAGTTGCCCCTGCCAAACTGCAGTTGCCAAGAAATCTCGTACTTCGGCCTTATATAAAGTGTCTTCCGAAGTCTATTTCCGTATCGAAGCAAAGCCGGTAAGGCGTGGCAATGAGGAATCAGGCGAACTGTTGGTTATTATTCATGATGTCACGGAAGAACAGTTTTACCGTCAGAAGCTCGATGCGATTCATGAAGCTGGGGTGGAGTTATCGAATCTTTCACCGGAAGAAGTCTTCCATATGGAAGTCAAGGACCGTATTGAACTGCTTAAGTCCAACATCCTTCACTACACGCAGGAAATCCTTAGCTATGAAAAGGTCGAGATTCGTCTCGTGAATCACCGTACTGGAAAGCTCGACCCTCTATTGTCTACCGGGATTGATAAAGAAGCCGCTGAGCGAGCCTTGGAAGTGGGGCGTGAAGCCAACGGTATTACGGGATTTGTGGCTGCCACCGGGGAAAGTTACCTTGTGGATGACGTTACCACCGATGAGCTATTTATCGAGTCATTTTCCGGAGCCAAAAGTAGCCTGACGGTTGCGATTAAATGGCAAGAGCAGGTGATTGGGACGTTTAATGTTGAAAGCCCCGAAGAACAGGCGTTTTCCGAGAACGATTTGAGTTTCTTGGAATTGTTTGCTCGTAATATTGCCTTCGCATTGAATACGCTAGACTTGTTGGCTGCTGAGAAGAGTAGTGCAACTCAGAAAAGTATCGAAGCGATTCACAGAGAAGTGGCTTTGCCTATCGACAAGATTCTTAATGACGCTGTCAACGTCATGGAGCGATACATTGGTCACGAGCCAGAAGTTGTAGAACGACTCAAACGGATTTTACGGAATGCGAGGGATATTCGGCAGGTCATTCATAAGATCGGTCAGGATATGGCTCCGGGGGAAGCGATGCCAGCTGGCGCGACCGTAGATCATCATCCCAAGTTGGCAGGGCAGCGTGTGCTGGTCGTGGATGCGAACGAGGGTGTGCGAAATGATGCACATGCGTTGTTAGAACGGTATGGATGTATCGTGGAAACAGCTGAGTCCGGTGGTGAAGCTGTTTATATGGTTCGTAGTTCGGTCGGTAGTGAAAGCTACAGCGTGATTATCTCGGATATTCATCTTCCTGATTTTAGCGGCCATCAGTTGATGTTGCGATTAAAGGAAATTATGGATCAGGTTCCGCTGGCTTTAATGACGGGCTTCGGCTATGACCCGGGACATTCCATCGTGAAAGCAAGGCAGGCGGGTCTGCATCCCAACGCCATTCTTTACAAGCCTTTTCGTTTGGACCAATTGATTGAAGTTTGTGAAACGTTGGTTGATTTTCATAACGACGTTGCCCGTACATAATCGGTACTTCCGCTATGTCATTGCTTGTAGATTTATCCCTTTATGCGCTTGGTACTCTAGGCCACGTCGCTGTTTGTGTAACGGCATTAAATCGAGTGCAGGGTAGCGTTGCCGATCATTTGGTGGAAAAAGCGCTCAAAGCGGGTGTTTATTGGTGGGCTTTAGTTGGATTGTGTCTGCCGATAATACTTATGTTCCAAGCCGAAGCGTTGGAAATGCCATGGGCTATCGTGGCTGGCCAATTGCATACTTCGTGGGGTTATTTTACGTTGGCCACGGCCTGGTTGGTTCTGACAGGAATAAAACGCGTGGTGCAAATTCAGTTGGATCGTTGCCCTCATGCATGGAAATTGCTCGACTCGAAAATCTTACGACTAGATGANGANTTGGGCGTATCGTTTAGACGCGAATCTGAGCGGCGAGCATGGGTTTCNGTTCCAGGCAATGAAGTCGGGCATCTCGATGTTAACCGCAAAGCATTGAAGCTCACTCAATTACCAGAGAGACTGGATGGCCTGACAATTACGCATTTTTCTGATTTGCATATTACAGGGGCAATTGTCCGTCCTTACTTTGAACGGTTAAAAGAGGAGATCCTTCGACTTGATTCTGATCTNGTGATTCTGACGGGAGATATTCTTGATGATAAAAATAAAGTGAAATGGGTGANCGAACTGGTCTCGGAGATACAAGCTCGAGTCGGATGTTTCTTTGTTCTGGGAAATCATGACGTGCGGCACGGTCAGGATCAAACGTTAAGAAAAGAGATGATACGTTGTGGTTGGCACGACTTGGGAGGGAAATCGATCGACCTTGAAGTCCACGGAGAACCAGTCCTGTTGGCTGGGAATGAACTTCCCTGGATCGGCNNAGTACCGGACTGTNGTTCNGCGANATCNGCTTTTTCGATTTGTGCAGTGCATACACCGGATCAGTGGCCATGGGGAAGACGNCAGGGGTTTGATTTGATACTTGCCGGACATGCACATGGGGGGCAGATCCGCCTACCTCTGCTTGGGCCCATCATTTGCCCAAGCCTGCACGGGGTGCGATATGCGAGTGGGGTATTTGAGACCGATAATACANTGCTCCACGTTAGTCGCGGAATTTCAGGGCTTCAGCCGTTGCGGTGGCGTTGTCGGCCGGAACTGACACAGTTGGTGTTAACCCGACGCAANTTTTAGTCAGGACGATTGTTTTTGAGCGACCATGATTCCGTAAATATGAGGAACTTCGTTCAGATGAGAGTACTTAGGTGACCGGANGCCAGACTCTTCAAGCATGGTTTTGAGATCAATAGGGTCAACGAGTTTGCCGGACGGAACATGAAGTTCTAAATCAAGAGCAAACANNGCTCGGCTGACATCTCCCGTATCCTGCCCCGGAAATACATCGATTACGACCAGCCTGCCANCAGGCGATAATCTTTGCATAGCATTGTAGATGAGTTTTTTTTGAGATTCAGCATCTAGTAGCTGCAACAAATTTGCCACAAGGACCAAATTGAAATCACCTGTCGGGAGTTGGCTTGTGAGTGGGTCACCCACGACGGACTGAATTCTTCCTTGCATGCCGATTGATTCGGCTGTTTCCATTGCCGTTTTGACCGGTTCTTCGTCATCAAAGAATGTGATAGTTGATTCAGGATCTACATGAGCGATTGAAAGACTCCAGACACCTGTACCACAACCGACATCCAGAATATTCAATGATGTNGTTTGTTCACTTAGTTGCAAGAGCTTGGCCACCTGCATGGCGGATGGGGAGACCTGCCATTGNGTGGAGGTAATGCGTTGCCGATAGGTGTCACGTAGNTCCTCAACATCTTCCGAGGTCTTAACATAGGCGTCTAGCTTCCGAAGACGCGATTCACCTAAATCGATGTCGTGCGCTGTTAGCAGTTGAACCATTTGGCTCAGCGCGTAGTCATCTTGGTAGCGTTCCACAATCATTAAGCCAACTAGTACGTCTAGCAGTAGCGCCACGCGTCGAGGATTTGCGTTGATAGCCTGGGCAACCTCTTNGGCGGTTTTCTGTCCATCCCGGAGGATTTCAATGATGCCCAAGCGGCGTGCCGATTGATAGGCTGCGATGCCAGCTGCAGCATTGTTGATGTTCTTNTATAGCGTAAGTGTATTGATCTGAGATGTTGACATGGTTTGATTTCTACCGTGTTGGCCGTGCGTTAAACCAGCGGGAATAGGGTTGCACCGATTAATGTTGCAACGAGCCCGACAGTTCCCATCACAATACTCATCGGAGTAATGGTTCGTAACCCCTCGGCTTCGGTCATTCCACTCATTTTGCAAATGACCCAAAACCCGCTATCAGCCATCCAGGCNACAGGCTTAGAGCCACAACCGACAGCTAGTGCGAGATAAACAGGATGATAAGGTAAGAGGTCCGGTTGTAAGGCTAGNGGAGCAAAGATACTTGCCACGGTGATCATAGCTACCGTGGAGGAGCCTTGTGCCGTNCGGATGAGTGTCGTGAGGCAGAAGGCCATTATCAATGTGCCGAGTGTTGCCGCGTCTCCTCCAGATCCAGCGACAACTTCTTTAATACCACTTTGACGAATCGCCGAACCAAAGCCTCCGCCTGCTGACGTGATAAGGATAATGATTCCGCCACTTGCCAATGCGCCTCCGATGGCCGTAGCCATTTTGCGCCGGTCAATTCCGGGGCGAGAGAGGAGTGTTGCCATGGCAATAGCCCCCGCTAAAATCAGAGCGATATTCTTATCCCCAAGAGTCTTAACAGTAGGTTTAATGGAGTCAATCCATTGAGCCGCCTGCTGGCCNTCGTCTAGATTCTTATAGTAGGTGTCGGTTGCTGTTGCAGCCGCAATTAATAACACAGGAAGGATGATGGGGAGCAAAGAAACAAAAAAGGAAGGTAACTCATTATCGGCTTTTTGCGTTTGAGCTTCCAGATCCTCGAGCTTGGCATCCGCACTATCTCGCAGAGGTATTTCCATCGTTTTGTTGCGCCAGGCGGCAAAAGTAAGTCCTGCGACTGAACTGCAGAGACCGACACAACAGCCAGCAAGAATCATCGAAATTAGTGAGACATTAAATTCTTCGGCAACGATCAGTGGGCCGGGCGTTGGTGGTACCAGCGAGTGAGCCATTGAACCGCCAGCCACGATCGCCATGATATACAGGACGTAGTTTTTACCAACACGGATTCGAGTAGCTTTTGCCAACGGTATCATTAGATAAAACACCGTGTCAAAGAAGACGGGAATGGAAAGCAGGAATCCGCTTCCCATAAATGCTACCCCGGCATTCTTTTGCCCGAGGCGTTTCAATACTGTTCGCACGATTCGGTCCGCTGAACCGCTGTCCAGCATGCATTTTCCGATGATCGAAGCCATGGCAATTAGAATTCCTATTTTCCCACAGGTGGCTCCAAAACCCTCGGCCACACGGAGCATTGCGGATTTCTTTTTGAACTGCTTTAGGTATTTAGCCAGATAAGCGGATTTGGTGCGGTCGTATTCCTCGAGCGTGGTGTCGGCATCNGGGCCGTCCCCGAACAACTTGATGAATGATTGCTCGCCATCGTCGATGGCATAAGTTTCTAGTGCTGATTCAGAGGTTAAGAAAGCTGCGACCAAGGCGGCCAATAATAGAGCTAGGAATGCGTGTAACTTGCAGACGAGAATACCGACAACGACNAGNACAATGGAAATGACCAAAATGATGATAGGGCTCATGCAGTGAATCCACGTGATACGAGGGATTTAACTCAGAATGTTAGCTATTTGTTATAATCGCAAACGCGTGAATATTCACGAGCCAATTTCGGTATTGTTGACGCAGCAAGNGTCGTTACTTCCTTGGATCTCGGTTCTTCTTAAATCGGCCTTAGAGAACGCATGTTTCGTTGTTAAGATGAAGTTGGGTGTCACGCCCTGCTCTAGGCCTTTGAAATACCGAGTTTAGGAGTGGTTTGAATTGAGTCGTTTATTTTGTTTGTTATTGTCGCTCGCTGTTTTAGCGAGTCCGGCCATGGGGCAGCAAGACAACGAAAAAGTGTCTGCTCCTACGGCNGAACAACTCGACTTCTTTGAAAAGCGTATTCGTCCGGTNCTTGTTCAGCATTGCTACAATTGCCATTCAAAAAAAGCNGCGGCAAAGGATGAATTACGAGGTGGTCTGCTATTGGACAGTCGCGTCGGTTTTTTAGCAGGTGGTGACAGCGGTGCTGCGTTAGTCCCCGGCAANCCGGAGGAAGGAACGCTGCTTTCGTCTCTGAACTATGATTTGTATGAAATGCCACCGGCAGGCAANTTACCGCCAGAGGTAATCGCTGACTTTAAAGTNTGGATAGAAATGGGAGCAGCTGATCCTAGAGAAGGTGAAGTTGCCATAGCTAACACGATTGATATTGAAGCGGGTAAAGAGTTTTGGGCATATCGCCCGATTGATCCCGGTATGATTCCGGAGTATCAGGGAGCACAGACTCCTATCGATGCTTACATAGGTAACGCGCTGGAANAAGTCGGGTTGAAACCGGTNGAAAAAGCCAGTCGTCAAGTATTAATCCGCAGGTTGTATTATGATCTTTTGGGGTTGCCTCCCACTCCCGAACAGATCGCGACGTTCGTAACAGATGCTAGCGACATTGCCTANGCAAGGTTGGTCGATGAATTACTTAAATCACCTCGTTTTGGGGAACGTTGGGGAAGGCACTGGTTGGATGTGGTGCGTTATGCTGAATCGGTCACATTACGAGGCTTGATCTATGATCAAGCCTGGCGATATCGGGACTACGTTATTGATAGTTTTAATGAGGATGTGCCGGTCGACAGATTTATCAAACAACAGCTTGCAGGCGATCTGCTTGAGACGGAAGATTATACGCAGCGTCGCAGGAATCTTCTGGCGACCGGTTATCTGGCAATGGGTAATAATAATCTTGAAGATCAGGATAAGGCCAAACTACGCATGGATGCTGTGGATGAGCAACTGGAGACGATTGGTCGTGGCCTGCTCGGACAAACAATTGGATGTGCTCGCTGCCATGACCATAAATTCGACCCGATCCCGACCAAAGATTACTATGCTTTNGCTGGAATTCTCAAGAATACTGAGTCTATCGTGAATGCAAACGTGGGACGTTGGGTCGAGAAAGAACTGCCGCTATCTGAGAAACAGGCTCAGGTCTCAAAGGNAAATCGTGAAAGCCTGGCNATGATCAAAAGCGAGNTGGCCAGGCTTACGAAAGATAAGCAGGTTGGAGTGATTGCGGTGGCAGACTTGGTAGGGATTGTCATTGATGACATTGATGCCGTCCTTACCGGCGAATGGAATAAATCGACTTCCAACAAAACGTATGTCGGTCCCGGCTATCAATATGCCAGTGGTGGAGCTGCCGATACGACGGCGACGTTTGAGCTGCCGGAAGAACTGGAAGGTGTTTACGAAGTNCGATTTGCCTACGCCTATGGCAGNAATCGCCCAAAGCAATTGNCNGTTGAAGTTTGGGATGCAGACGGTTCTAAAGTCACGGTGCTCAANGAAACAACGGTTCCTTCTGAGGATGGNCACTTTGATTCGCTAGGCACGTATCGGTTTCAAAAAGGAATGAAGCCTAGGGTGGTNNTCGATACATCAAAATCATCGTCGGGTGCGGTTGTTATCGATGCCGTCCAGTTTCTTAATGAAGAATTGGTTGCGAATGAATCCAAAGGGTTGGAGCCGGATGGGGAGCAAGATGAGAAGGTGCTTGCAGCCCGCGTGAAAGAGCTTGAAGGAGAAGCAAAAGAACTGGAAAATCTGATTCCCCCCAAAGAAGTCTACATGACGGTTCGGGAGCAGAAGTCAATTGCAGACACCCAGATTCATATTCGAGGGGATGTTCACAATTTGGGCAGTAGTGTGCCTCGAGGATTCCTTCAGGTGGCAAGCTATGGTGAGTCGCTCGTCGTTTCTCAAGGAGCGAGTGGTCGTGCCGAATTAGGAGAGTGGATAACAAGTGACTCGAATCCGTTGACCAGTCGAGTGTACGCTAATCGCGTTTGGGGTTGGCTNATGGGGGNTGGGTTGGTGCGCACTCCGGACAACTTTGGTGTTACNGGAGAAACTCCGTCCCATCCAGAACTGCTTGATTATTTGGCAACACGGCTTAAGCAGAATCATTGGTCTACCAAAGAGTTGATCCGTGAAATTGTGATGTCGGATACCTATCAGCGAATGTCGAGCCCCACGGNAAATTTGAAGGCAAAGGATCCTGAGAATCGTCTTTTAGGGCACGTGAATCGGCGTCGTATGGANGCGGAGAGTATTNTGGATGCGATGCTTCAGGTCAGCGGNAAACTGGATCTCACCATGGGCGGACCGACAATTAAGTCTGGTACGAAAAACGACTACAATTATCCGCATGGAGGGTATCGCCGAGCTATCTATTGGCCTGTGTTTAGAAATTCTCTCCCCGAAGTCCTTCAGGTTTTTGATTATCCCAATCCAAGTGTCGTGGTCGGACAGCGNGANGTCTCAAGTACCTCTCCGCAGGCATTATTTATGTTAAATAATTCAAAGGTCATGGAGTATTGTGATTTAGCCGCGGAACGGTTCTTAGCAATCACCGACCTCGATGATGAAGCTCGATTTGGGCTTATTTCGCAGTCTATTTTGGGACGTGAGCCAACGCCGCGAGAATTGGAAGTTTCGATTAAATTCATACAGCATGATGATTCGGAAGAATTACGGCATCAAAATTGGGCCCGTGTGATTCAGGCTGTATTTGCGTCGGTTGATTTTCGATATATTAAGTAGAGGGAACTTCAGGGGCCATTGTCGTGCCGTTCGTCAGATTGTTGAGTGATTGATATATGAGTGGTTTGTTTTTTAGTCGGCGAGAGGCATTGCAACTTGCGTCCTGCGGATTTGGTTCTCTGGCGTTGTCGGGAATGCTTGCCGGAGAAGAAATTGCGGTTGGCAATAATCCATTACAGGCCAAGCAATCTCATCACGTAGCTCGTGCAAAACGAATTATCTTTCTGTTTATGCAGGGCGGCCCAAGTCAGGTTGATACGTTTGACTATAAACCGATTCTTGAAAAGCGGCATGGTGAAAAGATGCCGTTTGACGACGCACGAATTATCGCTAATACAGGTCAACGCGGTAGTGAACAGACACTCATGCAATCGCCATGGAAGTTTCGTCAGTATGGTGAATGTGGGCAACCCGTGTCGGAGTTGTTTCCACATATGGCAAACCATGTGGATAAGATGTGCATGATTCATAGCATGCATACTGAAGGAGTCGCTCACGGGCCGGCAACACTTTTTCTACATACCGGCGCGACGAACTTTGTTCGCCCTTCCATGGGGTCATGGATTAGCTATGCTTTGGGCTCCGAGAACGATAACCTGCCAGCCTTTGTTTCAATCGCTCCATCACCCGGAAATGGTGGTGCACGCAATTATGGAAACGCTTTTTTACCTCCCGTGCATCAGGGGACAACGCTTGGCAGCGCAGGGCGTCCTGCGACGGATGCTCAAGTTAGGAATTTGGTTAATCATTCACTTTCCAAATCGGAACAGCAGGGACAATTTGAACTGCTTCGCGCGCTAAATGCGGATCAGACTTCGAATAAGTCGGGTGATAAAGAGTTAGAAGCTGTTATTAGTTCCTATGAATTAGCCTGGCGATTCCAAAACAATGCTCCTGAGATCCTCGATCTTTCCCGTGAGACTGAAGTAACCAGGGAAATGTACGGGATGGACCATAAGGATACGATCGATTTTGGCTCGCAATGCCTAATGGCTCGTCGTCTGGCCGAATTTGGAGTTCGTTATATTCAGGTGACTTACGGGGATGCTGGAG
The DNA here is from genome assembly GCA_002705165.1 of Planctomycetaceae bacterium. Lineage (GTDB taxonomy): Bacteria > Planctomycetota > Planctomycetia > Pirellulales > Pirellulaceae > UBA721. Next base: position 17,136 of record PAJC01000008.1, read on the forward strand.
CAAATCCCGCCTGGGACCAGCATTCAAATCTGCCCAAGCATGCAGAGCATGCGAAAAAGGTGGATAAACCGATTGCTGGTTTGCTGCAGGATTTGGCCCAGCGTGGGTTGTTAGACGATACGTTAGTCTGGTTTGGTGCTGAATTTGGCCGCACTCCGTATTCACAGAATAATGGCACTGGTCGCGACCACAATCCAAACGGATTTACTACTTGGCTCGCTGGCGCGGGTGTGCGGGCTGGATTTAAATATGGTGCCTCAGATGAATTTGGGCACAAGGCTGTCGAAAAGAAGACCCATATGCATGACCTACATGCGACTCTCCTGCATCTCTTAGGTGTGAATCATAAACGGCTTACTTATAATTATTCCGGACGAAACTTCCGCTTGACCGATGTGCACGGTGAAGTGGCTAACGGAATTCTAAGCTAAGTTCTAGTCAATGTTTNCCGTGAATCACTCTTTCAGCTTTCGAAGCATGGTCTTAACCTCATGCCAGCCCTTGATCGAAACGACGANGGCGACAAGAGAGAANACTCCTAAGCCAGCATAAAGTAGGCCCATCCAGAAGNTGAACCAGGCTGAGTATTGGTCAGGTGAATNAGGCATGGCTCTCGTCTCCTTGGGCTACTTTANTTTCGTCAGTTGTGGGGTCTGGGAAGAGCATGGAAATGGTGACAAACAAAAAAGTGGTCAAGCCCAGGCTGAATAAGCCGACTAGNGATGACGTGATATTTGCCTTCCANTAGACCGCGTCCAGTCCAANGGCTCCTCCAGCNTTCTCAATTAGAAAGTTTCGCACAGGCTCCAATCCGAGGAGAGCCGAGGCTCCTGTAATAAGCGCTACCATGGCTCCGGCGCTACTCGCTCGTTCCCAATAAAGTCCGCCGACAAGAACGACGATGGCGCCCGTCGCATAGATAGAGCCAGTAATCACCATGTAATTCCAGATGCTGTCGCTACCTTCGTAAAATAACCCCCATCCCCAGATGAAGGCTCCGATTAGAACGATAAAGATGCGCGTTAAAGTAATTCGCTTCTTGTTACATAAATCCTGACTGGCAACAGATCTGACAATAGGTGCGACAACGTCCTGGGTTAAAACACTAGACCAGCATAGAAGGTAACTATCGTGAGTGGACATAAAGGCAGCGATCATCGCAGCCACAATTAAGCCAAGTAATCCAGTGGGAAGTATCTGGCCCATAAATGCCGGCATGGCGTAGAGGCCCGCATCTTGAATCGCTTCTTCGCCGATGAACATCTTGGTAATCTCTTGCGAACTGTTCGCAAAATAGGTGTAAGCCGCGATTCCCCAAAACATGGGGATTAAGAACCGGATGGTAAACGAAATCGCCGAAATGGTGTATTGTTTCTTTACCGCCTGTGGAGATTCCATGGCGAGTGCACGAGAAACNGCGGTTGGCCAAACGGCACAGCCGACAATGCCCGCAGCGAACAACTGAAACAGAACATAGCTGATGCCAAATTCCCCATTTTTTGCCATCGGATTAAAACCCGCTTCGCCCATACCTCGGGCAATGGCTGTATACATCTCACCGACGCCAATTTTATTAATGGCGAGAACCGTCGTGATAACAATCCCGAACGACAAAACAACGAATTGTATATAGTCGGTTAGAATAACCGAGATCATNCCGCCAAGAACGGTNTAAACTAAAACAAGGATCAGTAAGACTGTCATGATGACCATGAGGGCCGTCCCGTCAAACGAAAGACCCGTCGCTCCAACAATAAACTTGGCACCTACTTGAAGGAATAATCCCATGTTGAGAATGCCGGCGGTTGAGAGAATGATGCCTCCAGTGATTCTGGCTGTCGTACCAAATCGCTTTTCGTAGTACTCGGGGATGGTGAGTACTTTTTCTGCGCGGAGTGGTACCACAATAAAACCGGTAATNCCAACTAATAGGGTGCCGACCCCCGCAATCACAGCCATGTGAAATGCAGCAAACCCACCACTAAATCCCGATTGTGCCATATACATCACGGTGATTAGGCCCATTTCTGTTCCTGTCATGGTGGCGACCCCCAGCCATGGGCCGACACTTCGGCCAGCTCCGATGTAAGCAGTCATGCTGGTAGCATACCGCGTAACAAGGATCCCAATGACCANTGAGATCGATAGATAGCACCCCACAATGAGCCAGTCGATGAACTGGAAATTAGAGAGTGTACTTAAATTAATTTCTGCGATGGGAAACATACGGGAAGGCGCGTAAAGATCATCAGGATGTGAGAACTTGCATGATAGCTTACCTTTACGGGCTGTGCTAAATTGAATCGGGAATTTGCTTTAGATACTAGCGACCCTGAAGGAGTAGAGACAATGATTGCCCATCGAATTGTGAAACAGATGCTTTGCTTGCTTGTTGGCTTTCTTATTTCCGCGTCNGNNTTAGNGGCCGACCCGGTGAAGNTTGGGTGTGTTGGAGATAGNATCACCTTTGGAGCAGCCATTAAAGATCGTGAAAATCGAAATTATCCTTTGCAACTCGGTAAACTCCTAGGCGATGGGTACGTCGTTCGCAATTATGGCGTCAACGGCGCGACACTTTTAAAACAAGGTGATCTTCCATACTGGACTCGGCCCCAGTTCAAAATGGCAACGGATTTCCAGCCTGATATTGTGATCATTAAGCTGGGTACGAATGACAGCAAACCACAGAACTGGAAGTATGCTGACCAATATGGTGCTGATTTATTGGCAATGATCGATCATTTTCAGAAGTTGGATTCTAAGCCGCAAATTTATGTTTGTCGTCCAGTTCCGGTGGCAACAGATCGTTGGGGAATTACTGAGGCCGTTGTACGTGACGAAGTGATTCCAGCTATTAATAAAGCCGTTAAGAAAGCTAAGGGAGTTAAAGTCATTGACCTGTATAAGGTGTTGGCCCCACACCCTGAGTTGTTACCAGATGGTGTCCATCCCAACGGTGATGGTGCAGCCCTTATGGCAAAGGCAATCTACAAACGAATTAAGTAGCACGACGGAGTTCCGATTATTCGGATTAAGTCGTGTTTTTCGGGAACAAACGCCTAATCTTTGGCATCTAAAAGGTATAGCAGCTGTGGTTTTTGTCTTCCGCTGCGCCGACAGGAAATCAGAATAGATCATAGATTACCTATCTTTCCTGAACGGCTTAATAGGACAAGAAGAGGGTAATACGAGTATTTATTACGTACCGTTTCGGATGTTTAATACCAAGATGAGAGACAGAATGAATTCTAGACGCTTCTTATTTGGCTTCGTAATTAATTTTCTATTGGTTCAAACCGGGGTCGCACAACCAGCAGCCCAGCAGGTGGAACAACCCTCGGAAGTGGCGGCAAAGGCGGAAGACGGTCAGAAACCTGACACACTCAAAGAGCAGATCATCTATGTACCCTATGAGAAGTTGCCGCAGGTTTTTGAGAAACCTGCACGAGGAGTGTTCCTTCCGTATGAACAATTCCAACAACTCTGGGATGCCGCTCGGAAGAATGCCTTACCTCAACCAAACCAGGGGCCGCCGCTTCGTTCTTTGATTACGAACATCGAGTCGTCAGCAGAAGTTCGCGGCGATGTGATGGAAGTCCAAGCTCTGTTGACCATTCAGTTGTTAGGTGAAGGTTGGCATGAAATTCCATTGCGACTGGCAGATGCAGCCATTTCCTCAGCCATGATTGGTGAGGAAAATGCACG
>PAJC01000009.1 GCA_002705165.1 Planctomycetaceae bacterium
GCGCCGTTCCCGTGCCACCGTCAGTCGACATTACGAGCGAAGAAAAGCGAGTTTCATCGCCGACGTGTTTCGCGAAGAGTTGATCGATGGATGTGGTATTTTTGTAATCCATATCCCCGCCCCCGGTGGCTGCTCCGGTGAGGAATTGGTCCGCATTGTTATGCCCGTGCACAATGCGTCCAGGGGGATGCGAAAAACCNGANAGAACCGTNAANTCGTCNTNCAGNGGCGCGAGCGGNGNAAAGCATTTGGTNAACNTAAANTNTTNGTCGCTGCCATGNGGAAACCACAGCCAATCCTGATACGCCGGGTCTTCAGGAAGTGGCATTGGTACCCCGTCGGGAAAATAGAAACACGCCAGACGCTTAGGGTTCTCTTTGGTGTTCTCAGCCTNGACGGAAGGTTGCGCCGTCTCAAAGATTGGTAATGCAAGTGCCACGCCGGTACCTCGAAGGAAACGACGACGATCTAGGGAATGGAGNTTAATATTCATTTCAATACTGCATTTGTAGAGGGTTGGGAGAAAGCCCGTACTCGGTCCTGTATTATTCTATTTGGTTCGGAATAAGTCACTAGTAACAATTAACGAGAGCAAGGTGGCTAAACCATCGTCTCTATTCCTTAGTTCGGCCGTAATTCGATCTACGCTTGAATGATCTGCAAAAGTCAGCGGTCGCCCTAAACCAAAGGTGGTCATCTTGTAGACCATTGCACGGACAAATTGATCTTGTCGATTTTCAAGTAAGTATCGTTTTAGACCATCGATTCCGTCTAACTCTTGACTGTTAAATAGTTTACTCGACGCGTCGACGGGTTTTCCGCTGATATCATTCCGCCAGAGCCCCAACGCATCATAATTTTCGAAGGCAACGCCCCAGGGGTCTATTTTAGCGTGACAAGACCGGCAGGCCGCGTGATTTCGATGGTCNTCTATTCTTTCCTTTAACGTTAACTTCGCAATCTCAGGATTCGCCAAATCGATCTCCGGGACCGCCGGGGGTGGTGGTGGAGGAGGATCATTAAGGATGGACTCCAGAAGCCAAATTCCNCTTTTGAGTGGATGGGAGTCACGACCGGNGGAATTCATCGTCAAGANCCCGGCTTGAGTGAGAACACCACCNCGNTCNGNGNTGCCNTCTAGNTTNACCCGACGGAATNCNTTGCCNTANACNCCNTGTANGCCATAGTGGCTGGCCAGTCGTTCGTTGANCATGGCGTAATCAGCATGGATAAAGTTCAAGAGACTTTCGTTCTTGGAAAGTATTTCGTAAAAGAAAGCGACCGGCTCTTCCAGCATGGCGTCCTTTAAGACCGCGTCAAATTGAGGCCTGACTTTTCNGTCGATGGNCAGGAATTCTAGGATCTTAAGATCCAACCACTGATGTACAAAGTGCTCCGACATGCGACGGGCTCGGGGGTCTTGCAACATACGACTGACTTGCGCGCTAAGCACTCCNGGCTTTTGAAGTTCACCCCTTGCAGCGACTTCCAGCAATATCGAATCCGGGGTACTACACCAAAGGAAGATCGCGAGTCGGGTTGCCAGTTCATAATCACTAAGCGAAGTTTTGCGGAACGAGTTNTCACTACCCGTTGAACGGGTGATGTAGAGCATATTTGGAGAGGATAATATGGTTGCCAAAACTTCGACGATCGCCATCTCTGCCGTGTTGCATTGGGGCCGTATTTGAGCAAATAACCGTACCTTCCGTTCTATTTCTTCCTCTGTGATGGCCCGACGCCACGCTTTGGGCATAAAGTGTTCTAGGACTTCTCGGACATAAACCTCTTCGTTTCCACGGTTTGNACTGGAGATGAAAATNCTCTCGTGGGAAGCGGTTGGCCATTGTTGATAAACAGGNGTAGAGATCTGAACNAAGTCGACAATGATATCTGATTGTGACACTGAACTGTTCACCAGGCGGATGTACTCTGAAGGATTGGGGGTTTGTCCCATCGAGTTAACACCCCGCACGGAGTTCCGTGGATAAATCTCGCCAAGGGGCACCATAAATTCATAGACCTCCGGGCTCGCGGCAGTGGCGGTCACGAACTGATCCTGATCACTCACTCGAAGCACTGCGCGACCTTCGTTGCTGGCACGCCAACCGAATTCCAATTGTAAACTTGGTGGGCCGGATTCGAGGATTTCATTGGTGTAGGCACGGACCCGTACACGGAGCATCCCTTCATCTGGAANCNGATCGCCAAGTTCCACATAAACACGTTGTCCCCGGGGAATCACGACAACGTCCTCGAAGGAGGCTGGAAAANCTGGTAGGTTGTTTTGAGGTGCATTGGCGTGACGCCCACCATAGTAGACCCAGCTTGCCTGGGCGGATCGCCCCGTCTTGAGATTGTTGTAATAAACACCTCGGGGAATGGCTTGGAACGAAGCCAGAAGTTGTTCGAGTTCGGCCTTCTGTTTCGCCGGATCGTCTTTGAGTTCGTCTCGTTTTTTCTCAAGCTGATCTTGTTGTTTCTTGAGGTCAAGGCGAGCGTTTTCCTTCATCGTGATACCCCAATGAATCATGGGTGGTTGTTCGTNTAAGGANGTTGCTCTTAGTAACGCCGTNCGTGCAATATNACGATAGGTCTGGAACTGGTTGCCTGTCATGTGTAGTAGGTCGGAACTGTTTTGAAACCCATCGTCGGAAAAGGCTTCCGGAGGTAAGTCCTTGGCGAAATTCCATGGCAAATTGAGAATGTCCTGTAACGCGTAGTTATACTCATACTTCGTCATTCGCCGAAACGAAGAGTGACCGCCCTCGGCACGCCGAACCGCCGAAGCGACCTGGATTTCACTGGCGAGCCAGTTGATAATCATAGCGCGATCGTCATCTGCCAGACCAGNTTCGCCTGGAGGTGGCATTTCACCGTTACTTAAAACCGCCATCACCTCGAGCCACCAGCTTACATCAGCTCCCTTTTGCAAATTGGGATCAAGCGTGTCGAGACGTATATTGCCTTCCGTGTGCTCCTCTCCGTGACAGCCCATGCAGGACTTCCTTAACACAGGAAGGATTTCTTTATTNAATTCAGAAAGCCGGGGTTTTGGTGTTGTGGCCCGACTACGCTGATAATCGCGCGTTAAATAACTGGATTGTGCTGCCCCNCGCTTTTTGAGCTCGGCAANAGAGTCNTCCGCCAGTGCNTTAGCTGTGACGGTTTCAATAGCCGAAGTGGGACCTTGTGCATAGGTTTTCAACGAGAGGATAACTAGGAGCAGTGTGTAAAAAGCTGGTTTAATCATCATCATAAATCCGTAAAACGTTTGATCTGCCTACTTTAAGGATAACAGCCATCGAAGGCCTAATGGAAGTGCGAAGTTNAGTTATTGGAGTCCATGGCTAAAAATAAGAAANTATCATTGAACGAAATATGGACTTAGAATAGAACGTTGAGAAAGTGGTAGTGAACTATTCATTGGAAAGTCTATGAAAATAAATCGAAGAGAAGCGTTTCGGACAACAGCGGTGGCTGTCAGTGCTGCCTCTGTTGTTAATGAAGCCACGCACGTCATGGCCGCGCCGAAAATTCCACTGAAGAGCCTTTGTCCCCACGACGTCCTGACAGATGGTGACGCGTTTTACGATGTTTCGCGAGGAAGTCCTAAGCCTTATTCACTCATGGGACAAGAACTGTTAGNCGCGAGATTGACGNGGAAGTCTTGGCGTTTAGAAATTACTGCGGATACGTTTACGGAGTCTGGCATCATTAANGAACCGGCTACCCTAACTCGCCAATTNCAAACCGCCGACAATACCGCGATCACGTTTGATCGGCTACTGGACTTGGGGAAAACGCACGGCGTTAAATTCATTAAAGCGATGCAGTGTCTTAACATTCCGCAGCCTCTTGGCCAGGGACTATGGGAGGGTGTTCCACTATCTACCGTGCTGCGAGAATGCGGCATCATGAAGAATGTCAGACGGTTCTATTTTCGAGGATACCATAACAATGATCCTAAACAGATCTTTCAGTCTTCGGTGAGTTATACGCAGGCGATGGAAACTCCGCCTGGGGAGTTACCTGTTTTTCTGGCGTATGCATTGAATGGAAAGCCTATTTCACTTCAACGAGGAGGGCCGGTCAGAATGATCGTGCCCTGGGCTCATGGATTTAAGTCGATCAAATGGCTACAGCAGTTGTTTGCAACGAATGACTACCGGGTCAATGATACGTATGCCTTAAGTAATAACGATCCGGAGTCGTTTNTGAAAACGGCTGCGTATTTAGACAAAGGTGCGACTGAATTCGANNCGAACGAGCCGGTTGTGATTACTGGCCAGGCTATTAACGGTTATTCGGGGCTCCAAAGCGTGGAGTTCTGGATGCGTGAGTTACTTCCCGGTGCTAAACGATTGGACGACGATTCGCCGGAGCTCAAAAACGCCGTTTGGAAAAAGTGCGAACTGGCACCGGAGCCGGATTGGACTAATGTGTTGCCGGCAGGAACAGACCGCAAGACTGTCCTTGGGTTTNATCGTGAAACAGGAAAAGCCAGTTCCTGGCCATTGAGATATGGAATGATCTCGTTTTACACTGTGCTGCGTGGGCTTAGACCCGGTAGATATGAAATTCGGGTTCGGTCAATAGACCAAAATGGGTTCGCCCAACCGGAACCTCGGAGCATTCAGAAAAGTGGCAAGAATGAAATCTCCACCCGTCGACTTACCATCCTGTGAGACGAGCGTGAGATGATGGTTAATCAAATTCTAGTGGCTTGAATTCGACAGCTTTCTGAAAGAAACTACGGTTCATAGGCAATTGCCCGGAGTGACTGCTAAGGAGCACGCAATTATCTTTACTCTTTGCTTCCAGCATTTTTTCGTGCCCGGTAACCATGCTCGTCTGCGCCACGAAATAACAAGTAGGATGCTTTTGATGGAAGACGACCTTGGCATATTCGGTATATAGCCCAAAAACATCATTGGAGATCCCCTGGTGGACGGCCGTATATCGTTTCGCTGGCAAATCGAATTCGTATCCGACATTTACCATTTCAAAAACCTGGCCATGGAAGATATTCCCCGTCCCCTGGCACCTTACTGCGATATCGACGCTATTAATATGGCCACCAAAAACCTGATTCGCGTTGGGAGCCAAGTCTCCGTCGTCATGAGCACCCCAGTCAAAGCCTACGCAACCATTGGACTCGCCCCCAGGTCCAGACGCATGACAATTAGTAAAAACGTTGTAATAAGGTGANTCTCCATTGGANGGCCCATAATAGGCCGAGGTGTTGATGGCTCTTAAATGAACGAAAAGNAAGTCGAATCGACTATAGCTCATGCCTGTAAGTCGAAAAGCATACGTATGTTGATTGTGTACAAACGTATTCAGCCCACGGAAGGACATGGAGGTCGCGGGTGAACGTTGGGCAGCATTCCAGCACCCCGTTCCCCGTTGGCCATGATAGTGAATTTCTGAAAGTAACCCATCGCCGGTTAGCGAAGTGCCCTGATAGACTTCGAGCGGGTGACTGATGGTATAGTGGCCGCTAGGGATGTGCAGACTTCCTCCCTGCTTGCATGCATTTAGTGACGCCTGAAACTGTTTGCTAACATCACCGGAGGCAGCGAATGCTCCGAAGAAACGAACATCTAGAACGCCTGAAACGAGACGAAGCCAACGGCCTTGCGGACGCGAATGGGAACGGAACACCAACCCGTTATCAGGATCGACATTGGAATCTTCTTTCCAATAAAATTCACCGCCGCCCCCATCCCCCGGCTTGAAATATCCAGCTACACGTAATTGTGTAGAGTCCATCGGATCAAAATTCTGCAATTCTTTAATTGTCGAGAGACCGTAAATATGTTGCATAATGGGATGCCTAAAAACAACCTAGGGAGATGGGTGGTTACTGAACAATATATAGGAAAGAATAGGCTGGCTGGTTGAAAAAAGTTTGTTTCATGGGCTATCTTAGGGTTCAGTGATATTGGCCAGTCGACGTTTTAGGAGAACTATGAATATCCAGTGTTTCACTCCCGCACCGAGAGGTTCAGTCAAGGGGAACCGTATAACGGCAGAAAGGTGGAAACGATTACTCGAGGAGTTAGGTCATGAATTCGATTTGGTTGATTCAGTAGTTCCTCAGCCCTGTGACGTGGCGATAGCGATCCATGCTGGCAAATCTGCCGTCTACATGGCAACGATGAAAAGTAGGTATCCCGACACTCCAGTCATACTCTGCCTGAGCGGCACTGACCTTTATCGGGATCTCCATCGCGATGAAACAATTGCTAAGGGTATTGATAGTGCGGACCGATTGATTGTTCTGCAAAGTCATGCTTTGACGCATCTTAAATCCGCGTGGGCGGATAAGGCTGCCGTCGTATTACAATCCTGCATTCCCCCGCGAGATTCCATGACGCCGTTAAAAAAGCAGTATGAGGTTCTTGTTGTTGGTCACCTAAGGCCTGTTAAAGATCCCCTCAGGACCGCCATGGCAGTGCGCAGGTTACCAGCAGGTTCCAGGATTCACGTCAATCACCTTGGTAGTTCGTTATCCAAAACGTTAGAGGTGCGAGCCGTGCGGGAATCGATCAATAATGGCCGTTATAACTACGAAGGTGTGTGCGCCCGAAGCGAGGTTCTTAAGAGAATCGAAAGGGCAAAAATATTAGTGCTCAGTTCCAAGTTGGAAGGCGGTGCCAATGTACTGAGCGAAGCTATCTGTTGCGGTACGCCAGTTCTGGCAAGCCGCGTTTCAGGTTCCATTGGAATTCTGGGCGAAAGCTACCCTGGTTTGTTTGAGGTCGGTGATACGGAAGGCTTGAGAACCTTATTGATGAAATGTGAGACTAGCCCGTCGTTTTATAAAGAACTGTCTACTTCTATCGCAAAAATTGCTAAGCATTACACACCGTCGGCCGAAAAGCGGGCCTGGCGGAGACTCCTCGCGTCACTGTGAGGGTTTGGTTGTTAAGAGAGTTCTGGGAGAGGCCGGAAATCATCTTGTAAATACCGAGGTCGACCGGACAGGTCATTTACAGTCGTTAGCGTTGGATCGATTCCCAGATTGTGATAGAGCTGTGAGAATACCTCGTTGAAATGTACGGGGCGGTCTATTGCTTCCTCTGCGTATCGATTCGTGGCTCCAATCACTTGTCCAGTTGGCATCCCGCCCCCGGCTAGAATGGCGGAACATACTTTAGTCCAGTGATCCCGCCCCGCATTCGCATTGATCTTTGGGGTTCGGCCGAATTCCCCCCAGACGACAACACTAACATCGTCCTGCATACCGCGGTCATGCAGGTCTGTTACAAGGGCTGTCAACGCTTGGTCTAAAAGTGGGATTACCTTGCGACCATGCGTAAAGTTACCGCTATGCCAATCAAAATCTGCATAGGATATCGTCACAATGCGCGCGCCGGCTTCGACTAACCGCCGCGCGGTTAAAAATTTCGAAACGATTGCCTGGTAGCCTTTATTGGAGTACGGCAGGATGTTGGGATCGTCGTTTCCGTAACGTTTCCGTACGGATGGTTTCTCTTTCGAGAGGTCAAGCGCTTCGGCTAGCTTACTGGAGGTCAGGAGATCCAGAGCCTGTTTTGTAAACCCATCGGCGTCCTTGGGGTAACCGTTAGTATCGAGCCCCCTCCTTACGGCGTTGAATTTTGAAAGTAGTTGCCGGCGATCGTCAAAACGGCTGACTTCAAGGTTGTTTAAAGTCATATCGGCAAGCGCTTCGCCGGTTGGTTTGAAAGGAGAGTGCGTCTGGCCTAAAAAGCCTGGTCCAGGAAGATTGTAGGGCAAATGTTCCATGGGAAGAGATAAATCGATGTTCGCCGGTATCCCCGGGTGTACCGGCCCATGGAGCCTGGAAAGGACAGAACCAATCTCTGGCCAGCCGCCCTGAGGTTGATTTGCAAAGGTACGACCCGTAGAACACTGGAAAGAAGAGTGTCGACCATCAGATCCCTCTAGGGAACGGATGATTACAAACTTATCAAGCATGGCTGCGGTTCGGGGCATGAGTTCAGAGATCTGTATGCCGGGAAGCTTGGTTGAAATCGGACTGAATTCGCCGCGTATTTCAGACGGTGCGTCAGGTTTCAGGTCCACCATATCCTGATGAGGCGGCCCACCAGTCAAATAAATCATGATGACGGATTTGTGATTGCGGATGCCGGAAGCAGCTTCAGCTCGTAATATGTCAGCGAGTGACAGCCCGGTAAATCCCATCGTTCCAATCGTCAGGAACTCACGTCTAGAGAGTNGANNAGANTTTTCGTGCTGATGACCAGTAANTTTAAGCATAAAGGGTACTCCATAAAGCTCCTTTATTTTAACAACGCGGATTCANTCCGTACTAGGTTTTTTCNTTACCGGCCAATTTTCAAACCAAGAAAGAACTAAGTTCTAAGATTCGCGAACCGTCTCTGGACTGCCTCCAAACCGCGGTGCGTCCAAGTTGTTGNTAGGCGATTGTCGACCAAGTAGCAGAGATATNTACCGGTAATGAATAAGGANCTCCGAATCATACTGGTCNANTTCGGTTGTTAGAAGCCGAGCTAAAGTANTGATTNAGGGNATCATAACAAGTGGAGTCCTGATCTTAGCCAAAGAGTTCTAAGATTGGCTTCCCTGTTGTGATGGGGCGCGAAAGACCAGTGTTGTTTTGAGGTTCGTTGAGCGGAATATCAAGCGCATGATAAATCGACGCGGAGAACTCTTCCGGACGCACCGGGTTATGAGCGACGTAACCCGCAAGNCGATCCGTCTTACCATAGACCTGCCCTCCCGCAATACCACAGCCAGCCATGATCGATGAAAAACATTTTGGCCAGTGTTGCCGACCTGGTGGTTGTTGGGTAAGAATCTTAGGTGTTCGCCCAAACTCACCCGTTACCACTACCAAAGTGTTTTCAAGCATGCCACGGTCATGCAAGTCAGCCAATAACGCTGACAATGCCTGGTCGAGTCGAGGCAGGCAGAAATTCATGCCATAGGATCCGGATCCAAAGGCATTACCCATACCCATATTGCCGCCGTGCATGTCCCAGCTACTACTGGGNGGNCCTTTNNTGTCATGNGNGGCNTGNCCTGTCCAACCATTCACGGTAATAAATCGAACGCCTGCTTCTACCATTCGGCGAGCTAAGAGCAGATTCTGGCCGAGTGGGTGACGGCCGTATCGGTCGCGTACTGCTTCGGACTCGCGATCCATTTGAAAGGCTTCACGCCCCTCCGATCGCGTCATTGCCTCGTAACCCATTTCCCGGAGATTTGACCAGTCTTTGCCAATTGACGCTTCGCGAAGTATATCACTTTCGAGTTTGCCGAGTAATGTGCGCCTTTTCGCTAGCCGTGCGGGATCCCCAAGATCATAGATCGGTGGGGGTTCAAATTGCTCCATGGCGGGATGATTCTTGGCCGAGCCGACGAAAACGGGAGCGTAGGCCGATCCAAGGTAGCCACCAATTCCAATGTTAGGCGCACAGAAAACGGGTGGCCCAACGCATTTAATTAGCCAGGCATTAGAGACGATGTTGCGTGTGCTAGGACGATGCTTCGCGACAAAAGAACCGAGATAGGGCTGGTCGTCAGGGACGCCCTGTTGGACTCGTTTTGCTGATTGCCCGCTTAATAGATTATGCATGGCATCGAAGTGGTTACTGATGGCCCCGGGGTGCTGCATCGAATTGATAAGCGTGAACTTGTCGGTATGCTTTGCCAGTTCGGTATGCATCTCATTGATTTGCATTCCTGGAACTTTGGTGGAAACAGGACGATACGGGCCACGAATAGTATCTGGAGCTTCAGGTTTCATATCCCATGTGTCGACGTGACTGGGACCGCCACAGAGCAAGACAAAGATACAGGACTTTTCAGAACGAACGGGGGTTCCGCTTTCGTCACGCTGGTCTGTTCCTATAACCGTTCCCGGCATGCCCAGAGCGGCCGTACCCATTCCGGCGGCCATTAGTGCCTGACGCCGATTTAATTTGTGGTTCTGCATCGAATCCTCCTCACCAACTTTCTCTTTATTATCACATCGTCAGCAGATAATTGCACGTTTAATCAATTACTAAAATATTTGGGTAACGGCTAACCAACTAGGGAGAGATCAAATTAGGCCAATGATCGGGGACGATAAATAGCCTTTCCTGTTCCTCCCACCGTCCCTCACGGTAACGAAGGCGACTCAGCATGAGGGGATGGTTGCCGACTCGAAAGTGCTCTGTTAGAGAGTGTACTGAGGTAACCGGATCCATATACATGGCCTCGTCAGAAGGTGGGGCCAGCCAGTGAGGTTTTTGGCAAATACAAAAATGATCATCTACGAAGTCGATCAAACCCATCGCGTCGCGTGCATGCAACCACGCCCCGCGGAGGTGGTCCTCGGCAAGGTGAGTAGGTGTTTGATGAGCCGCTTCGAAATTAGCTGGATAAAAGATGATCCCCTCTACAAAGGTTGTACGCCGATCGACTGTCGGATAATGTCGCTTACTAAGCGGCAACTGATGAGTCAGCAAGTGATTGGTTTTGGATTCGAAAGTGTCGGCTGGATTTGGGCCTATAAAGTTACTCCCAGTCCCATTGGTATGCGGATAGTAGAGATAGTATTTTATTGCGGTCTCACAGTGCGTGAGTTTGCCGTCGTGATCTCTAACTACAAAATCAAGCTCGCCTACGGTTCGTCCGTCAGCGTGAATTTGGAGGCCCTGTTCGATAACCTCATAAAATGGATCGGCTTCAAGAATCGCCCTGACGAGCTGTTCAAAATAACGCCCAACCTGCATCGAGTTGCGATGCTCTTCTAGAAAACGAGTGGCATCAGCTAATTGGATGGGACTTATTTTTAGTCTAGCTATTTCAGGCGTAAACAAATTTGGGCAATTTAGTACCCATTGGATATCGTTTTGGATT
>PAJC01000010.1 GCA_002705165.1 Planctomycetaceae bacterium
CAAGCCGTCCACCAAGTCGTTTACTATTCATTCCGTGTGGCAGGGTCAGGTTCGGGGCCTGATAGACCCGACCGTCTTCCTTTGCAGGCGGTTTCTTACTTTGGTTTGGATAGGTGTATTCCGGATAAGCCCCCCTCCACATAGGGTCTCCATAGGGCGATGCCTCAATGAAGAATGGGTCACGATGCGATCCCATTAATCCACCATACGCTCCAGGAATCACACCACCGGACCAGTGTACAAGCCGCTCCGGCAATACCACCGACGGGGGCAAGTTGTGATAACGAGGGGGCAAGGCATCACCCACAATTGACGAGATGGAAGGCCAGTCTGTTGGACGAGGTTTCCGATCCCCCTGAAACCCCGCGGGGGATTCGCTGCGCCCGGTAAGCATAAAAAAATGACCGAGAGTATGACCATTGGTTGGGTGAGTTAATGATCTGCAAATTGACCATTTATCGCTCATCGATGCTAAGCCCGGCAGGTGTTCACAAATCTGCGTACCAGGCGTTTTGGTAGAGGTTGGGTTAAATTCACCTCGTACATCATCCGGAGCATCCGGCTTAAGGTCAAAACTATCCTGTTGTGCCAAACCACCCGATAGGAAGATGTATATCAGAGACTTTGCCTTCCCGTAGCCTGGCATCGAGTTAAATTCTTTGAGATCCGCAGCCTGCAATGCCTTGCGATGATTCATTCCCAAGCCAAGCAATCCTACAGCACCAGCCTGAACTGCTACACGACGACTAAAGCGAGGATGACTAAAGCGATTCATCTCAACAACTCACCTAACTTTGAACAAATTTTTAACCTCTTTTATTATCGGAAGAATTCAAATTCAGGTCAATTTATATTGTCGCAGTTAACCTCACTAATGGTCCAAGCGAGGGGGTTTTTAAAAAAAACAGGCGAATCTTCACTATACTGAACGCAGTCAAGAAAATTGAGAGACAACCATGCTTCAAATATTGGGTAATAAAAGCGGGGTATCGCGACGGCAACTATTGCAAGTTGGTGGTGCNGGCATGCTTGGNATGCACTTTGACCACGTNNTNNATGCCGAAGAGCAAACTCNANAAAANGNNTNTCACAGNGGAAGGGCNAAGGCNGTNATTTTNGTTTTCCTNTTTGGAGGNCCCAGTCAACTTGAAACNTTCGACGTACGTCCCNATGCNCCNGATACGATAAGAGGNCCNTTNCAAACGATTCCTACGAAGACGCCNGGNCTGCGNTTCTGTGAACANTTACCTAATCTAGCTNAGATNACNGACANNTTCGCACTAATACGTACTCTTAATCACAGTGAAAACAATCACAACGGCTGCCACTTCATTCAAACCGGACAACCGCTTCCCCCGGCCGAACGAGGTTCGGCTAATGTCAGTGCTACAGACAAGGACTGGCCTGCATTTGGGAGCGTTGTCTCCTATNTCGACCGCAATCTCCACAAACGACCNGCAGGGGAAATCCCACCCTACTTTATGATTCCCAACACGATTGGACGATTCGCAGGTTACGATTACAGTGGGCAATATGCTGGGTGGCTAGGCAAAGAGTATAACCCGATGGCAACTCGGATCAATAAGCTGCACACTAAAGACAATCCATTCTTCCGTGATTGTGAAGATTCCCAATTGAACTTTCAACCGCCGGGGCTAACCCGGGCGCCGGATATCACAATCGATAGGCTCAATCGCCGACTTGATCTCCGATCCCAGTTCGACAAAGAACGCCNTCTATTAGACCAAGCTCAGGTAGCAAAGTCTTTTGGAGCTTTGCGAAACAAAGCCCTTCATATGATAAACTCCCCCNATGTTGCGCAGGCTTTTGACCTTCGACAGGAATCAGACGAGATGCGAGACCGATACGGGCGNAGCCTCTTTGGCCAGTCNCTATTAATGAGTCGGCGGCTNGTGGAAGCCGGCNCAAGGTACGTCACNGTGGGATGGGATATGGCTGTCCGAGGTGATGANACTACGAGCTGGGATAGCCATCGCNACCTAACCAAAATTAACAGGGATTACCTGCTACCGGGACTCGACCGCAGTTTGCCTCCTTTCCTCCTCGATTTGGAAGAACGTGGCATGCTCGACGACACGCTGGTACTGGTCTGTGGTGAAATTGGTCGCACTCCCAAATTCCTCAACCGGGGAAATTCCGATGGCCGAGACCATTGGTCTTACTGTTTTCCAGCCCTAATGACCGGTGCCGGCATACAGCAAGGCGCAATCTATGGAGAGTCAGACAANCATGCGGCTTATCCGCTATCAGATGCCGTTTCACCTGCTGATATCGCNGCAACAATCTATGATCGTCTGGGGATTGATCCTGAAACCAGAGTTCCTGGACCACAGGGACGNCCAGTCTCAATCGCTGAAGGTGGTAACGTTCTGGACCGATTACTTTAACGGCCCATTCGTTTTGCCAACGCAGCAAACATTGCCTTCATGCCNCATATCAACCTGAACTGCATCGAGCTGCTGCTTATCTTCGAGAAGNTTNTCCAATTCATGCTTATCGAGCCACATTCCAAAACAGACCGCGCAGTGATCCATTTTTACCGGCTTCATATACGACACATAATTGGTACGCAAGCCCTCATCGACACAACGGGGACACCGGAGATATCCGTCTAGGGACGACATCGGAGCCGGTGGATTCCCATATTGTTCCTCAAGTGTNTTCTCAATNTCTTGAAGCCCGGTCTTACGAAGTGTTTCTAATTCACCATGATCTAGCCAAATTCCATCACAGCTCTGGCACTTATCAACGGTAATATCCTCAACCGACAGGCGAGTCAGCATCGCTCCGCATTTCGGACATTTCATATCGAACTCCTTTCACCACGGAAAGACATTAGGGTTAACGTTGGCGATATTTATAGACGGCAGCTGATCGAGGAACCGGCAGAGAGACCGTCAAACCTTCCCNAGNCAACTTTGCACCCGAAGCTCNGCCAACAACATCTCCATTGAGATCTGTGATGACATAAGTCGCTGAAAGATCCAAGCCACGCAATTTATATTGCATTTGAGACGCCGGGCTATCAGGTCTTCTGAATGCCATCACGATACCCGAATCCTCTGAAGGCCTATCAAACTGCCAGGCCATCCAGACATCATTATCCGTCCTGTACGTTGTGAGCGGATAGTAGTCATCATAATAGTACGCAATCACTTCCTGTCGTTTCTTTAACAACACCTTCGCCGCCTCGAAATCAAAGTCTTCTCGACGGACGTCCCACGTGGTTGTATTGGAGGGAGCCAATTGACTCCAAAAAGTGTAGGGATCGGTCGTATTAATGCCCGTTCCAAAAAACGGGATCCACATCGCCATGCCGTAACTCAATGTTTGCATACCTGTTGTCTCATAGGCATAATCACTACGCCAGAGTGGAACAGCTCGACGAAGTGTTTCGAGTTCATTGCGGCTCCCGCCGCCGGAACAAATGTCGATTCGCAACATAGGATGCCGTTCTCTCAACGAATCCCAATATCCCAGCAATCCTTCAACATGCTTCATTTCAGAAATCCCCCGACGCCCGGGCTCATCATTAGACTTCCAGTAAGAAAGAGGCGGAATCCCATCATGACGGTATAGATCCACACCCTGACTTTGAATTCGAGAATCCACATAGTCTGTCATCCAGGCAGCAGCGTCCGAATTACCAAAATCAAACAACCTCATATCACCTCGACCCCATGGAGGAGCCTGCGGAGTATCTAGTCGCACCCAGCACGAGAGCGTGTAGTTAGCATGTGCCGAGTTAGGAATTTCAACTCCGTAGTCATTATTAAAAGCTAATGCTTGATCATCACCACCTCGGACCCCGGGAACATATCGGAATTCGCCGCTACCGATTTTGTCACCATCGACATTCCCGGCAACATCTCTAATATCACCGTCAAACGAATAGTGATGTAACGGACTCAACGCAAGTTTATGGGCAAACAACTGGCGAACCTGTTCCGTGGACAACGCCGAAGCATAGACTCGAACATCGTCAATTTCACCCACAATACCTCTCGTTTGATATTGCCGTCCGACCCCAAACGATTTATTCCTATCCATCAATCCGATATTGTCTGACTCAGCCACAGCACTTAGCTGACCATCAATGTACAAATTAAGCTCACTGCGTTGCGATTTCTCGTTAACAAACCGGGTTGCCGTTACGAGATGCCATTGACCATCGACTAGTGATTTCTTACTGGTTGCTGTTGCATCAGGATTTCCGGTCCCAAAGGCCGCGACATCTTCCATTAATGTCATTCCTGAATCATTAACGTGAGCCGGAAACTCACCTTGAATAAGCGCATGTCCCATCCACCACTCCGCACCACCCTTGAGTAGCCATTCCGATTGGTGTTGATCAATTTGGGAACCCCGCGTGACCAATTCCGGTGTAAACCAGAGAATGAACTGCATATCACGCGCATGCAAATGATCGGAAATCGGTTTGAGACCGTTCGGGAAACGTTGGCGATTAGGATCCCAACTTCCTACATTAAGCCAATAGTCTTTGTAGTTATACCAACCGGCATCGATCCACCAGTAATCCGGTTTAATACCATTATCGACATACCGGTTTACGAACATTTTCTGATTGTCTTCAGTCGCACCAGAACTTTCAATGTAATGCGCGGAACTGGAAGCATTATGTTGAAACGGGGGTAGCGCTCCATCCGATGTGCGAGGTAAGTTGCTTTCGATCATCCAGCGGCGCCAGAGATTTTGCGCCCGCAACCAATCCCCGCCCTGCCACAAGAGCATCGCGATTCTTGGTGTCCTCACTTGCTCTCCGGGATTTAGATAAAATGCCGTGTCCTGCTGACCGGCTTCAAGGACCAATGTTCGTTGACTGTCGCGCGTGAATGCAGCCTTCCACTGTCCCGGCCAACCAATGGCAAATACGGCTCCTTTACCGTTCCACTCCAGATTAAAAAAGGGCAGGTCATTGCTAGCGGGCAAACCAATCAGGGAACTAAGTTCTTTCGATGACTCCTTACCGAGAATCGTTACCCGCGGCGCATAATCTGTCTCGTCTGACATGCGAACCAGAGAATGGGGACTCCCATTACTATGATGGAGTGTAAATTCACCTTCACCATTTCGTTCAAAGCTTAAATCAAGAGGTAAAAGATTCTCGATCAATGCCGTTGGCGAGTCAGATTCGTTCCTCAATTTCAGCACCCACTCAACAACAGGCAGGGTACGATTCATCGTCAATACACAATCAACAACTAATCCTGTTTTCGGATCACGATAACTAACTGTCTTATCAATTGTTTTCTCAGTATGACTTGTTGCTTCCCAGCTCCGTTCCCAGGTCGCCAAGAATTCATGTGAGTCTTGCCCGCCATATTGAAAAGAAAAGGGCAGCGCGGGTTTTGGCGCTACCCCAAGAGGGGCTATTGGCAAGTCTCCNAGNCGAATCCGGCGTCCCCCCACCAACTCCACTTCGGCATTGGCCCAATTTGACTGATTAAANTCAACCTGCTCAATAACACCATCCTGACTTCCCTTCGTGCTAATGGTGAATGCCTGAACTCCATCTAAAGGCAAGGAGACTCTTTGACCTGGCATCCCCTCACGCATGACGGGAGATTCATACAGCTTTTTGTCGCCAACCGACACTACACCTACCACCGAACCGCGGCCTGCATTGGAATAAAAACTGGTAACCCGATTGCTATCCACACCGAAAACGGCTTCGAAGTGACGGGCAGAACTTGGCAGAACAACACGAATGGTTCCCGGGGACGCAAGATAGAGTCCGTGTTCGTACGTTCTTCGATTGATCTTCATCGGCAACGCCCCCAGTTGCTTATGATACACCTTGGTCGTTGCCATATTCTTGAGCAGAGGCCCATGTTCGAGTTGCACCTCTAAATAGCCGTCGTGACGAGAAATAATCTCTTCGTCTGTAAAACTATCGCGAACCCAATCATCGACATTCTTCAATTCAACCTGCTGAGGCTCAACCGCCACGAGGGAATGAACCAATAGCGAGCAAATCAACCAACATTGAATACGTAACATCAAGACTATATCCCTAGGCAAAACGAAATCTGCAACCCGAATTATACCTCATTCAGAAAGTTGATTTGTAAAGCATCTATTTCTCAGGTAGCGGCCGCGGGGTAAAATAACAATTCGAGGATCTTCATTGGACCGGACTGATATAGATGAAACCACTTTTGTCTCTGACACAAACGTTACTGCTCGCAGTCTCTTGCCAGACTCTCTTGCACGCCGAGGACATCTCATTTACCCGTGACATCAGACCGATNCTTTCCAACAAGTGCTACAAATGCCATGGCCCTGACGAAGACGCTCGTGTGACCGAAATGCGATTGGATACAAAGTTGGGGCTATTCAATGACAATGCTTCCGCAATCTCGCCCGGCAATTTAAAGAAAAGCCCTCTTGCGGAACGCATTTTATCGCAGGNCCCCGACTTCCGTATGCCCCCAGCATCGGCGAACAAAAATCTCACCGAAGCCGAAGTACAACTACTTACTCGCTGGATTAAACGCGGTGCCCAATATGAGCCCCACTGGGCATTTCAACCTCCCCAAAGTACACCTCCAAAAGAAGTTCGCAAATCGGACTGGGGGCACAACTCCATCGATAACTACATTGCCCGTCAACTCCACACTGCCGGCCTACAGCCCTCTGCACCTGCAGATCCTTATACNCTCACCCGCCGACTATATTTAGACCTCATTGGAATTCCTCCGACACCTGATGAAATCGAACAGNCTATGACATCTGTTTTCAGTCAGGATGGNGNTATTAATCAGACGGAATATGGAAAGTTGGTCGACCGGTTATTAAAACGTCCGCAATACGGTGAGCGGTGGGCGCGACGCTGGATGGATCTCGCCCGTTACGCTGACACGAACGGCTATGAAAAAGACCGGGACCGGGATATGTGGCCCTATCGAGACTGGATTATTCAGGCGATCAACTCCGGCATGGCATTCGATCAGTTTACGATTGAGCAAATTGCGGGCGACATGCTTCCCAATGCGACACCAGCACAACGCGTGGCGACAGGCTTCCATCGAAATACCATGCTTAACGAAGAGGGCGGAATTGACCCGCTTGAATTCCGATTCTACGCCATGACAGATCGAGTCGCCACGACAGGCACTACCTGGCTGGGACTAACCACCGGTTGTGCTCAATGCCACACTCACAAATACGACCCTATCACTCACCGGCAGTANTATCAATTCATGGCATTCATGAACAACACGGACGAACCTGAATTAGATATACCGGATGCCAAACTCGACAAACAACACACCGACAACCTCGAGCGTGCGAACATACTCAGCAAACAACTTCTCGAAAAGCATCCCTTGAAAGGGGCCCAGCTTGACGATAAATTCCTGACATGGCTCGACAAACAGCGTGCGCGAACCCGTCATTGGACAACGCTCTCGCCAGCAAGTCTGAAGGCCAATCTGCCACATTTACAACTTGAGCAGGACGATATCATTCTGGCGTCCGGAGACTCGACCAAACACGATATCTACGAACTGGAATTTGATGTAAAGCATGATTCTGTGCGTGCCATTCGTCTGGAAGCTCTCCCTGATGCGCGTCTTCCAAATTACGGTCCGGGGATGACAAATTACGAGGGGACCATCGGCGACTTTTTCCTCACCGAATTCGAATTATANCGAGGAGGGGAACGAGTCAAACTCGACAAAGCTGTGCACAGCTATGCCAANAATCGTTACGGAAATCGTGACACCTCCGCGCAGTTGATGATTGACGGAGATATCCAAACAGGCTGGTCGGTTCACAATGGGCAAGGGCAACGNCACGTATCCGTCCTATCACCCGTTGAACCGATTCGTGCTGGCNGGTGGAAACTGGTCATGCACTTTGGTCGACATTTCTCCAGTTCTTTGGGTAAATTNCGCCTGTCNGTCGCTACAGACAACAAGCCTCTCTCTGCGATTGAACTCCCTTCTGCCAGCGAAANGTTACTTGATATCCGAGACGAAGAACTGACACCGGAACAACGCGATGTCTTGTTTACTCAATTCCTCCTCCAGACACCTGAACTCAAGGAACACGCCGATCGCATTGNCACNCTTCAAAAGAAACCTCGCTATCAACGCGCGCTAGTAATGCAGGAACGTCCTGAACAAAACCCGCGTCCTACCTATCGTCATCACCGGGGAGAATTTCTAAGTCCCCGGGAGGAGGTCACAGCGGAACCACTGAACTTTCTCCATGACTACCCAGGAGGAACGCCTCGAAATCGACTGGGATTTGCTAAATGGCTGGTCTCACCTGAGAACCCGCTCACTTCCCGTGTTGTTGCAAATCGTCAGTGGGATGCGTTTTTTGGCCAAGGTTTGGTAGTCACGCTAGATGATTTTGGATTCCAGGGGAGTCCACCTTCTCACCCCCTTCTGCTTGACCATTTGGCAACTCAACTCCTGGCCAACCAATGGTCCATCCGCTGGCTACACAAATACATTGTGAGCAGTGCTACCTATCAGCAATCAAGCCGCGTGAGGACGGATGCTCTCCGCATCGATCCGAACAACACTTNNCTNAGCTATTTNCCCCGCATGAGACTCGATGCCGAAATATTCAGAGACTCGATTCTGCAAAGTTCTGGGATACTCTCCGTAAAAATGTTCGGCCCCCCCGTTCGGCCCCTCCAGCCTGCAGGAATAGCAGCTGCAGCCTATGGATCACCAAANTGGACGCCCAGCACGGGGGAAGATAGGTATCGCCGCAGTCTCTATACTTACACCAAACGTACGGCCCCCTTTGCGATGTTCAATACGTTTGATGCACCCAGCGGAGAATCATGCACTGCCAAACGCAATCGTTCCAACACGGCATTGCAGGCGCTTACGGTATTAAATGATGTGATGTTCCTGGACGTTGCCAAGCAACTTGGAACGAAGCTTTCGAGACTACAATCTACACCGAAAGTAAAAACCGAGAGGGCTTTTATGAGGATTTTATGCCGGCCTCCAACCGAACTTGAATTAAGAACAGTTCAAAAGTACTACCAATCGCTAGTAGACGAATACAAAGCTTCCCCCAAAGAAGCGACGGCGTTTGTCGGAATCGAAGGGCAGGACGCTGTGGATGCCGCAGCCTGGACGGGCGTTGTCCGTGTACTCTTCTCAACAGACGAAGCCATCAATAAGAATTAAAGAACCGATGACCAATAACCCATTACTCCAGTTAACGCGTCGCACATTCCTCCAAGACTGTGGAGTGGGCACGGGCAAAGTTGCACTGGCTTCCCTTCTAAGCACTTCCACCTACGCGAAAAAGAGCTGGGCAGAAGGGCAGGGCAAAACGCTTTCCGGTCAGGTCAAACCCCACCACCAACCGCAAGTCAAAGCCGTCATTCATTTATTTATGGCGGGGGCTCCTAGCCAACTGGAACTGTTTACAGAAAAACCTCTTCTAAAGGAACTGGAAGGCCAACCGCTACCGAATTCCATTCTCGGCGATCAACGATATGCCTTTATCCAAGCCAATGCAGGAGTCCTCGGCCCTCAGTTCAAATTCGGCAAATACGGTGAGGGTGGACAAGAAATTTCCGAAGCACTCCCCCATTTACAAACGATCGCAGACGACATCTGTATGTTCAGGGCAGTTCACACAGATCAATTCAACCATGCTCCAGGGCANATATTCTTNAACACCGGTTTTGGCCAACCTGGACGGCCAAGCATCGGGTCCTGGGCAATGTATGCTTTAGGAGCTGATACGCAGAACTTACCTGCCTACGTCGTCATGAACACCGGGGGCGGACTCAGCGGCGGAGCAGGGCTCTATTCCAGCGGCTTTTTACCCACCGTTAATACTGGTGTCATGTTCCGCAATCAGGGCGCCCCCATCCTNAACGTCGACACCCCCNAAGGGNTCAGTAACCAGGGACAGAAGAACACCTTCAGCATCCTGAAATCATTGAACGAACAACAATATGAAAAGCTTAACGANCCTGANATCCAAACGCGAATTTCATCTTTTGANATGGCNGCNCGCCTTCAGGTTTCCGCTCCTGAGTTAATGGACCTTCGNCAGGAAACTCAGGAAACGCTGGATCTTTATGGCTGCAAGCCTGAACAGGCCTCGTTCGCGCGAGCCTGCCTTCTAGCTCGACGCATGGTGCAGCGGGGAGTGCGTTATATCAACATTTTCAATAGCGGATGGGATGCTCATTCCGACGTGAAAGGCAACAGTTCGAGCAACTGCACTAAGACCGACCAAGCTTCTGCCGCGTTAGTCAAAGACCTAAAGCGACTGGGACTACTTGATCGCACATTAGTCGTTTGGGGTGGTGAGTTCGGACGCACACCGATGGTTGAGCAAAACCCCACTTTGGGACGCAGCAATGGTCGCGATCACCACCCTCAGGCATACACAATGTGGATGGCCGGAGGGAATATGAAGCCGGGTTTCTCAATGGGGCAAACTGACGATTTCGGATTCCACCCGACCGAAGACGCCGTCCATGTGCACGACATCCAGGCCACCATCCTCCATCAACTCGGGTTGAACCATGAGAAACTTACGTACCACCATGCCGGAAGGGATTTCCGTCTGACCGACGTGCATGGACAGGTTATCTCTAAAGCAATGGTCTAATCTTCCAGGTACTTCACCGGAATCGCATCCGTGTGATAGTACTGAATGTTCTTATCGAACTCCGATCCAACCCAAGTCGCAAAAGAAACATGCCCGTCTTTCGGGTTTGACGGGATACTGAACTCCACAACTAGCTGCCCCTTTCCCTGAATCTTCCCTTCCTGACGTTCTACTCGCTCACCGTTCTTTCCCTGCTTCAGAGTGATCGCAATCCCTTGCATACCTAAACTCTTCGGTAAATCATAATTAACGCGGTACTTGACCTTGGTTGCTGCTGTGATTGGCGTGGGGAGCGTGATTGTAAATACTTTCTGTTTCTTCGGCTGAGGTGGCTTCTGCTTCTTACGTGACGCCGCTTCCTCTTCTTGAGTGAGCACATAGGACTCCCTGGCCTTCGCATCATCAAAATTCTCAAAGCACTCGAGCATGTGGTCGTCGGTCTGTTTCATCCACTGCAGCAGCCTTTCACGCTGCTGCTGGATAATCTTTTGGTGCTCCGGACTTTCGATCAGATTCTTTAAACAATCAGGGTCCTTTTCAACGTCATAGAACTCTTCTGGTACTCGATGCTTATACATTGCCAACCGCTGGGCAATGTAGACATCCGTTTCAGCCAGAGCTGCCATTCGTCGATAAGTTTTAGTGCCCGTCGTCGCCGTTGCGAACACCCGTGTACCGTTAGACCATGCATTCGCTAGATACAGATATTTTTTAGTCTGGACAGCACGAATCGGATCCCGAGATCGACCTGAGTTTTCGTTGTACTCTTTCACAACATACTCTCGATTTTCCTGGCTTTTCCCTCGGAGAACCGAGGCGAAAGAACGACCATCGAGTTTTGGCGAGTCTGCCCCAACGATTTCCAGAATCGTAGGGGTGAGGTCCACTGCCGAAACCATGTGTTGTTTATCAATCGTGTCAGGCTTCGTCGCGCCTGGCCAACGAATTGCCAGGGGGGTGTGTGTACTGTGATGATATAACTGTGTCTTGGCGAAAGGCAGTGGCATCCCGTGATCGGAAAGAAACACCACTACCGTTTCGTCTTCCTTCCCTGATTTCTTCAATGACTTAAGAATCGCGCCAACGCAGTCATCAGCTCGGCTAACACTGCTGTAATACAATGCCAGTTCCTGTCGCACCACCGCATCGTCAAAAAGAAAACCTGGGACAGGGACCTCCTCCGGAGCCACGATCATCGATGGCTGGTTTTCATCTGCCTGACCGGAAAAGAATGGTTTATGAGGGTCTGAAACATTGACCATCAGACAAAATGGCTTTTCCGCATCCGCGGCTGCTTCAATACCGCGTGCCGTCGCCTCACCAAAGTGTGACGGTTTCTTTTTGTCATAGTTCGAGCCATCCTCGGCAGTATCGAAAATCGCATCCCAGGGGTAAGGGTGGTAGGGAGTCGAATGAGACGTTTTCCCCATAATGGCAGTAAAGTAACCAGCTTGCTTCATCAAATCGACAAGATGCTTATGCTTTGGTTGAGAAACCTGATAGAAGCCTTCCACCTGATTGTTATGCGGGTACAGCCCGGACCACATTACGTTTCGACCAGGCATGCAGTTACCGACCTGAACGTGAGCATATTGAAACCGCAGCCCTGACCGAACCAGTCCGTCCATATGAGGCGAAATATTCTTGATTGGACAACCGTAGGTACCAATCGAATCCGCACTCATATCATCCACGGTGATAATCAACACATTTGGTTTGGCCTGCAACGTTGTCGTAAACAGCAAACAGGCAAGACATGTCGCCAAGGCACTTTTGATCATTTAATTTCCCTCTCCAGCAAGGCATTAAAATTCATACTGTAACTTTACTATTCCAGATCCTGAATAACTTTTTCAATTACCTGATTAACGTAGCCGTTATAACGACGATCAGGGGAGGCGCCATCTTTACGTGGCAAAGCTTTTATTTGCTCTAATGCATGGGCGGCCTTGCCATCCAATTTGTCCACCGCATTCAGTGCGGCAAGTGAAACAAATACCGGACGATCTTTCGTCCATGCGGTCAGTGACAACAAATGGTCGGTTGCCATTCGTACATCGTCACCTTTGCCGTATTTGGCAAGTGCATAAGCACCGGCAACTTGAACATAAGGCGACTTATCTGTAAGGCATTGCCGCAAAGCTTTGGCCTTTTCAGCATATGCCGCTTCACCGCGATTCAGTAATCCAATAGCTCCCCAATAGCGAACAGCGTTATCTTTGTCCGCTAGATATTTGACCATCCGATCGAGACGACCTTCGTCGCGAAAGGTTGCATCGTGAGCAGCCTCAAAAATTTTATCGTATGGATAGAGCTTTTTGTTGTGTCCCATTTCATAGGGAGACGACCCCGCACTTCGACTATGAATTTCCCCTTCCGGAAGAAAGCCAACATCGCGAATCTCTGCGCACCAATGATAAAGCGCTCCTTGCAACTCTTTGAGAATTGCCTGATGTCCCTCCGAGTCTGCGAGGTTATTCACCTGATCAGGATCGGCTTGCAGGTCGTACAGTTCTTCGGCTGGCTTTAGATTCCAGTAAGCCGATTGCGCTTCATCGAGTTTACCCGCCAGATAATCCCGTTTCCAAGCAGCGGTCGATGGCGTCACGAAGTTGTATGCGACGTACTGGCCGTAGATAAAATGCGGATTAAAATTTCTAATATACTGATAACGGCCATCGGTAACGGTGCGAATGAAGTCATACCGTTCATCCATACGATCGCGAAAGCCGAACATATACTTTGGTTTTCCCTGCTGGTACTGGCCCGCAAACGCGTGTCCCTGCATGTGGTCCGGCGGCTCAATTCCGGCTAGACTCAAAACAGTCGGTGCCAGATCTACAAAATTGACTAATCGGTCACTCTTCCCGCCCATCTTGTATTCTCTAGGTGCCAGATGCTTCCACTTTTCAGGGAAGTAGACGACCATCGGAACAGACAAACCAGAGTTGTAGGGCCAGCGTTTTGAACGTGCCATCCCACTTCCATGATCACCATAGTAGAAAACGATNGTATCATCGGTCAGTCCTGCGCGAGCCAACTCAGCAAGTCTCTGACCAGCCATGGCATCTGCCTGNCTTACAATATCGTAATACTGAGCCCAGTCCTGCCGAGACTCGGCATTATCAGGGTGGTAAGCTGGAACACGGATTTTTGCGGGATCCAAAGTCTGAGCATGAGGACGCTTTCGAATTTTACTTTCGTGACTCACCGTCACGTTAAAAATTGCAAAGAACGGCTGATCTTCTGCGCGATCTCGGTAATGAGCTTTCTTCGAGGACGCATCCCAGCCTTGCTCCATTTTGTTTACGTTGTAGTCCTGTTTCGAGTTATTGGAAGTGTAATATCCTGCCTTCTTCAGATACCACGGGTAGAACTGCATCTCATCCGGTAATGACACCATGCTCCGCATATGCTGTCCACCAATCGATGGTGGGTACATGCCGGTAATGATACAGGTTCGAGCCGGTGCACAAACAGGCGCACAAGACCATGCCAGATCAAACAGCATCCCCTTCCTGGCCAACCCATCAACATTAGGGGTGACCGCCAAGGCATCGCCATAGCACCCCATTTCAGGTCCGTGGTCTTCACTTGTTAACCACAGGATATGAGGGTGATCCGCCGCGTTAGCATTTAAAACGCTACCGGTCACCCACAGACAGGCCAACAGGATCTTCGTCGTCATAGCGTTTCTAGTCAAAACTACTTCAATCTCTTTCGTATCAATCATTGTTCAACCCCAATTAGCGGTTGAATGCACCTGTAAACGGAGGTTTATCGAACGTCGACCCATCCCCCATAACACGTGGGTCGCCGGTCGTTTCAAGTTCCTTCATCAACTGACTTTTCAGCTGAGACTTCACGTCCCTGTACTTAAGGTTCCCGGCCACATTGTGAACCTGATCGGGATCATCGACAAGGACATACAACTCTTCCATAGGCCGTTTGCTAAATGCCCAATCATAATATTGCTTCCATCTTTGCTGATGTCGATGTTCAATAAGCCAGGCCTTCGTTGGGCTAGCGTCCAAATCGCCAAAACATATAAAAGTGTTATTTTCAAGTTGTTCAGCAGGAGGCGCCATATCTTTTGTCACCGTCATGGGAGCTCCCATCGGCCAGCGATCTGGCTTGAAATTAATGATATACAGGTAATCTTTCGTACGAATCGCGCGTTGCGGATACGGGAGAAACCCATCACGGACCTTAGCGACATGACGCTCACGTCCGGTTACAACCCAACTACGACTTTGATCAACCAAACCGCTTTTCGAAGATTCCAAGACCGACACTAAACTACGACCAGTCATCACTTCAGGAACCTCGGCTTCACCAAACTCCAGGAATGTCGGAGCAAGATCCATCAGATTCACGAAGTCTTCGACGATTCTAGGCTTTACCTGCCCAGGTATTGAAACAACCAATGGAACCTGCGTTCCGAAATCGTACAAGTTACATTTACCACGGGGAAAACCGGGGGCTCCATGGTCGCCACTGATAACAACGACAGTGTTCTTCAGTTCTCCTGATTCTTTAAGAACGGCGAGCACCTCTGAAAGACCAGCGTCAAAAGCAGCTGCCTCGCCCAGATAATCAGCAAAGTCCTGTCGTACTTCATGAACATCCGGCAGGAATTTCGGCAACTTACCTTCGAGGGAATCCGGATCAATTCCCCAGAGTGTTTTTCCACTTCCCTTAATCCACTTACGATGCACATTCGTGGGCCCCCACCAGTAGCAGAACGGTTGATCACCTTCGCGCGTGTCGAGAAAAGACTCTACATTTTTCCTGACCTCATCAAGCAATACTGCCTTGGCTTCTTCCAGCGTCTTCTTCTGGTTCTTCTTCAGATTCGTTACCTGCTGAGAAAAGGTATTGAACTTATTTCCAGCCGATTCGAATTCATTTTCCCTACCGCCGTAGGGCGCATCTTTGGGCGTCCCGGGACTCCAGACTTTATACGTTTGGCCCACATGATACCCTGCCTCTTGCAACAACAGCGGATAGGTCGGGATCGACGAATCCCAAACAGCCCCTTGCAGGATCGCCCCACGCCCCGTTCGATAAAAGTATTGGCCTGAGAGAAGCGAGCTTCGGCATGGCGTACAGGATGGCGCGGTTACAAATGCATGTTTGAACAAAGTACCCCGATCNGCGATGGAATCAATCGTAGGTGTCTTCACCAATGCATTTAACGAAGCTGCTCCATCAACTTTCGCGTAACAACCAGCATATTTACCCCAGTCATCTGCAAATGCGAACAAAATATTTGGGCGATTATCTGCTGCCTGTAATGACGTAGCAGACAGGAGCAACCCAAGCGTGCAGAGTATCTTCTTCATTTCTAAAAACCCTTTGGCGGAAAGAACTAATGAACCTGACGATTGTTGGCCGGTCGTACGTTTCGCCACTCGTCATACTTCTCCTTCAGAACACGCTGAAACTTACGACGAGCCGCAGCGGTCGCGCGACTGTCATCTTCGGCGTAAATAATATGCTGCTCGAGTGGATCGTTCTCCACATCAATAAGGATACCGTTGTCGTAGAGTTTATAACGTCGATCCTGAATGAANCGATGCAACGTAAACTTATGCTTATCCCAACCCGGCCGCGGATCATAATGATAGAAGACCCACGGACGTTCCGGACCACGTTGACCACGCAAATGGTGATAAAAGCTAATCCCATCCAACTCGTCCCTCGCAGGCACAGGTGCCCCAGCGGCCTCCAGAACCGTTGGCAGGAAGTCGGTGGAATCGACTAGCTTGTTNTTTACCGATCCTGCGGCAACTTTACCTTTCCATCGCACATACAGCGGTACATGCACACCGGCATCGATTGGNAGGCCTTTCCCACCCTGGCTAAGCCCCCAGTCCGTTTCTGTTAANATTTTTTGATTCGTTCCGTTGTCGCTATAAAAAATCAAAAGCGTATTTTCAGCCATCCCGGCCTCATCGATAGCATTTACAATCCGGCCCAACACCTTATCTGTATACTCCACCATATCACCATAGAAGTGATTTTCTTCATCAAATCGGTGTTCCGCATCNTTCCATTCCGGGGAGTCCGGAGTAGGGGAAAATGGGTTGTGAGGCAGCGCCATCGGATAGTAAAGAAAGAANGGTTTTTCGTGCTTTTGTGCTACATAATCACAAATATACTCCGCCCAAATATCCGGGCCATATTTCCCGCTGGTATCCGTAAGATACTTCCCNTTAAGGTTGATTTTCGGATCTGGGTACCGCGAGCCTTTGGCTTCCGTATGGTGAGTATGCCATAGGCAATANTCATCAAATCCNGCTTGATCAACGTGCATTCCCTTGTCACGACGCTGGGCAGCGCCGGGGTAGTCTGGCGGATCATAGCTCTGTAATTGCCACTTACCAACAATCGCAGTCTTGTAACCTGCTTCCTGCATGTAATGACCAAATGTTTTCGCCCGGGGATCAAGGATACCAAAGGCAAGCCANTTTCGATGATTGTAAATNCCGGTCATCAGTTGGATGCGCGTGTTCGTACAAAGAGGTTGGGCATAGGCATGAGTAAACCGCATACCTTCTTTTGCCAATTGACTCATCACNGGCGTTTTGTACTGTCGCCCTCCATAGTCCTCAACACTATCAATCCCAAGATCGTCAGCCATGATTAAGACGATATTGGGNGGCTGATCCGCCTGGGCAACTAGATTCAAGAAGAGAAAGCAAAAAGAAAACAAAACCTGTTTGATCATTGATTAATACCTGACACTTTTAACGAAACAACACTCGTCTCAGCCCTCCATCATAACATCACTCAGCCATGACGTGATTCCCCCACCNCATGTTCGAATTCTGACTNGCAAGTCGCTATATTGACAGATATATAAATGTTCTCCCTCTTACACGCAATTCATCAAGTCATGATTCGACAAACTATCTCCTCCGCAATCCTAGCTATCACCCTATTGATTCCCCATNCCGCTATTGCCAAGGAGACATTTGAAGTGCGGCTATGGGAAGGNGTAGCTCCCGGCAGTGAAGGCGTGCAGGANAAAGAAAAGGTGGTAGAACGTGGTGATGGAGAGANGACTATTGACCGTTCTATCTCTGACACGATTGTTCCCACCCTCACCGTTCACCTTCCGGAAAAGTCCCTTAAGCCTGNTACAGCTGTCATTATTGTTCCCGGNGGCGGGCTAACCCGAGCCGTCATTGACAAAGAGGGAAATGATCTGGCGAGAGTNTTGGCTGAGACAGGTGTGGCGGGAATCGTTCTTAAATTCCGTAATGCGCAGACGACAACCGCCTTCAACGGCATTGATATCATGGAAGCAGATATTCGTCGAGCAATTCGGGTCACACGCTTTCACGCCGACAANTGGAATATAGCGTCNAGTCNNATCGGAACCTTTGGTTTTTCAGCCGGAGGGATTGTTGCTGTCACTCCATATATCCATCCCGTCGGTGAAGATCCTGAGGATCAGGACCGGATTAACCGTCTTAGTAGTGAAGTCGCTTTTTTTGCCGGCGCGTACCCACTGTTATCGATGCAAACCGAAGTCGCAGGCCTCCGCTATCAAAAGCTATTATTTGGCGAGAATCCCACCAAAGAACAGCTGGACAATTACTCTGCCGAGTTTCACCTGAAGAAGGGCATGCCTCCGGTTTTCCTGGCACACGCCCTGGACGACAAAGGTGTTCTAGCTGAAAACTCTTTACGCATGGCCAAGGCCTGCAAAAAAGCAGGCATTCCAGTACAAACGTTTTTTCGGGATACCGGTGGACATGGTTATGGTATCCGTGATTTAGGGCAACCGATCAACAAATGGGTAAGTAACTTCAAAATCTGGATACAGGAGCAATAGAGAATGCTTGATCGNCGAGGAGCACTACAAGCCCTTTCCGCATCTTCACTTGCNTGGCTAGCACCAACAGCATTTGGTGCCCCNCAACGCCAAGTACTACGCGTTGCCGGAATTGGGACGCAGTATTTCAAAAATTCTCATTGCGACGTCATTTTCACCAAAATCATGGAGGGGTGGGACCATCTGGGATTCGAGGGGCCAAAACTNGAACTGGTTTCAATGTATGTCGAACAAAAAACAGATAACGANATTTCGTCAACTAAAAGCNANGCTAATGACGTCCCCATCTACAACAATATTGAGGGAGCGTTAACACAGGGAACCCAAAAACTACAATGTGATGCTGTCCTGAGCATTGCCGAGCACGGCGATTANGAGATCGATCCAATTGCCCATCAACGGAAGTATCCGAGGCGACGNTTCTTTGATGCAATCGCTGACGTTTTTAAAAAAACCGGAACGGTTGTCCCNATTTTCAATGACAAGCACTTAAGTTGGAACTGGAAAGACGCCAAAGCAATGTATGATCGTGCACGGGCAATGAAGATCCCCATGCAGGCCGGTTCGTCTCTACCTTTTNCCTGGCGGTANCCNAACTCNAANATCCCCNTCGGTTCGAGGATCAAAACCATCACNGGTGTCGCCTTTGGTGGTCTAGAGTCATACGGATTCCATGCTCTTGAAACAATCCAATGCCTTATGGAACGCCGTCGGGGTGGGGAAACCGGAGTCAAAAGCATCCAAGCTTACCCATACGATCAAATGTGGGAAGCGGAGAAGGCTGGACGTTGGNATCGCATGGCNGTAACCAACGCACTCCNNGCCGCGGGNAAATCTGCTGACGATCTGGAAAGCCGTTTGCGTCAGGANGACAGTTCCATCTATGTCATCGATTATTTAGACGGTACAAAAGCGGTCTGCTGTATGTTCAATGGCATTACGGATGAAATGTCGGTCGCCGTGGAATTTGAAGATAACAGGACGCTATTAAGCCAATGGTTCAAAATGGAGTTGACTTATCCTTACCGCCATTTCGAGCAATTAGTTCGCGGCATTGACCATTTCTTCCATACCGGTAAAGAACATACACCATTAGAACGCACGCTGCTAACCACCGGCATCCTGACTAGAGCCGTAAGTAGTCATTTTGCAGGCGGTAGAAAATACACCACTCCGGAATTGGCCATNAAATACCGTCCNGGNAAATGGCCCTTNGCTAACCAGNTGGAAGAAAACTTNCCCNNGCCTGTAAAGTACTAANTCCGCAGCCTGTTTNGATCCGCAGATGATGGAAAAGGAGNCGTNCTAGCTGGTTTNTTTCNTCTTTTACNNNAAATNANGAGTTCTGTATTAACNTCACTNTTAAGACCTATANAGTGCTTCNATTGGTTTACCGGTCGTTACNGGCAGTGGTCGGTCGACAGGATCCGTATAGTGAGTATCAACGGGAATCCCCAAGGCGTTGAATACGGTCGCTGTAAGATCCCACGGTGCGTAGCGGTCCGTTACGACTTCTCCACCTAGTCTGTCGGTCGCCCCAAGGACGGCCCCCCGTTTTACTCCTGCGCCTGCCAGGGCAATCGAATANGCACTTGCCCAATGCTTTCGTCCGGCATTGTTACCCGGGAAGTTAGGTTCCCGAGCAATTAACGGAGCCCTCCCNAATTCGCTCATAATAATAACAAGCGTCGAATCAAGCAGTCCCCGATCATCCATATCATTGATTAGCGTCGTGATGGTCTTATCAAATCGGGGAACAAGGAACTCATGTAATGCATTAAAGATATCGTTGTGAGTGTCCCAGCCATACTCTTCTATCTCCTCGGGGGCATTATCCTGGCCACGATTGGTATGATTGAAAATAACATTCACATAGGGCACTCCCGCCTCGACAAGACGACGTCCTAAGAGGCACGACTGTCCGCTGCGATAATCCCCATAATCTGCACGTGTCTTGCTAGACTCCTGCCCTAAGTCAAAAGCCGAAATAACTTCGGGAGACGACAACATTTCAAGAGCTTCAACATATAGCCGTTGAGCTTCTTTAGCTTTCTGAGATTCGCCCAGTACGTTACTGCGGAGATTCAATCGCTCCCGCAAACGCAATCTCGCTCGCATTTGCTCTTCGGCCAGCACCGTTTTGTGAGAAAGACCAGGAATTGCAATTTCGTCGATACCAGGGTTCTCTACGAACAAGGGATCGTGACTTCTTCCTAGTAGTCCTCCAAATTGCCCGGGCCCCGGTTCAAGCGGCACTAGTGCCGGCCCATTTACATAAACAGACGAATATGGAAATTGACCCTCGACAGGCAGATACTTCAAAATCGATCCGATTGCGGGCAGATCGGTGGGACTCGGCGGGGGATTGGAACTTAGCCGAGTATGATAACGTCCGGTAAAAGACAGATAGGCGGCACTGCCATGATCCAGATCTGCATGGGCCATGCTACGAACAATCGTCAACTTATCAGCAATCGAAGCTAAACCAGCCATATCCTCCGTGAAATGGACACCTGCGAGTGATGTTTGGATTGGTTGAAACAGACTGCGAACATGATCAGGCGCCTCTGGCTTAGGGTCCCACATATCAATTTGACTCTGACCACCATGTGCAAAGATCGTTAGAACGCTTTTGGCTCTACCAAAACCAGCGTAACGTCTTGTTCCTTCAGCAGCTTGCAACTTGGCAAGGGCAGGCCATGCCGCGCCCAACATTGATGTACTCGCCAGACCTATTGCCTGACGTCGATTAATGCGAGGGTTCCGGTGTCGTTCGGTAAAGGAAAGCATACCCCTGTTATAACAGGAACATCTCCCGACGATGACTCCAATCTCTCCTTCTGCATCTGCAAAGAAAGCTCCCTTATTTAGTTATGAATCTGCATTTCACCCCGATTCAGGATTTGATTATTCCGATACAATACGAAACTTAATACCAGCATCCTTGCACTCCACAACCAAGTTGAATTCTCCGGAACTTACTGTCACAGACCGTTCTACACCTCGGGTGCACCGAGGTTGGTGGGTGCTGCTGATTGCATTTTCCACCATCTATTTTTCCAGCCCCGGCCAATCTCACTCAATAGGCGTATTTCGGGCTGAGATGATCAACTCGATTGGAATCCTCGATACCGATTACATGCTGGCTTATATGTTCGCCACAATCTTTAGTGGATTAGCTATCCCCATGGTCGGCCCGTATGTCGACAAATATGGAGCTCGCATCTTTCTCTCAATGACGTCGGTGTGCCTGGCATTGACTTGCGTGTTTATGTCACAGGTAGAACATATCACCTCTCTCTACATCGGGCTTTCCCTATTAAGAATATTCGGACAGGGGCTTATGTGCCTGCTCGGTGCCTGGCTTGTAGGCGAGTGGTTTGAACAACGACGCGGATTTGCGATGGGAATCATTGGGATCGGCGGCGCCTTAAGTGTCGCTACGGTCCCCCTTGGCAATGCCTGGTTGATCGAAGCTAACGGATGGC
>PAJC01000011.1 GCA_002705165.1 Planctomycetaceae bacterium
TCCTGATAGCCGGTCATGGAAGTATTGAATACGACCTCACCATCAATCTCACCAGAAGCTCCAAATGCTTCGCCAGTAAATACCGTTCCATCTTCGAGGGCAAGTTTTGCAATCTGTGTCATTACTTTTTTAGCTTTGTGAATAAAACAAACGTGAAAACAGTTCCTAATCCGTTCAGAACAATGGACATACTAAAGCCTGAACATTTGTTTTCCCGATATTGATTCTGTGGCTGTGGGTCTATAGTGCATGGCAGGATGCCCGCACTTCACCAGCCCAAAATCGGTGGGTTCTTGTTTCGGCGAACAAGGACCCACTTTTTTTGTGTCCTCCACGGTTCGGGACTCCGTAGTGTTCACATACTGAACGCCGATTATAGCGATTTCAGATTCAAACGGGTAGTATTCGAGCATACTTTAAAAT
Organism: Planctomycetaceae bacterium; assembly: GCA_002705165.1. GTDB lineage: Bacteria > Planctomycetota > Planctomycetia > Pirellulales > Pirellulaceae > UBA721. The sequence continues at coordinate 424 of PAJC01000011.1, forward strand.
TCTGCATTCCCCGGAGTTCTGGGAAACGGAATGACATCACGAATATTCTGCATGCCTGTGACGAATTGAACAGCACGTTCCAGCCCCAACCCAAATCCTGCATGAGGGACGGTACCATAACGCCGTAGGTCGACATACCACCAATAGTCCTCTGGTTCGAGCTCCTGCTCTCGCATACGACTCTCTAACACTTCCTGACGATCTTCACGCTGGCTACCACCAATAATCTCGCCAACCTTGGGAACCAGAACGTCCATCGCCCGTACTGTCTTGTCGTCATCATTGACATACATGTAGAAGGGCTTGATCGACCTTGGATAGTCATACAGGATCACCGGACCATCGAAGTGTTGTTCGGTCAGGTAGCGTTCATGCTCACTTTGCAGATCACACCCCCACTCCACCGGAAACTGAAATTCATACCCACTAGCCAGTAAAATATCAATCGCTTCGGTATAGGGGATACGAATAAAATCGGACTCGACAATTTTCTGCAATGTCGAGATCACGGTGTCATCAATCCGCTGATTAAAGAAATCCATATCTTCCGGGCATTTTGTCAACGCGTCGCCGAAAATCCGCTTCAGAAATGCTTCTGCCAAATCCATGTTGTCATGTAAATCATTGAATGCAACTTCCGGCTCAATCATCCAGAATTCCGCCAGATGACGTGAAGTATTTGAATTCTCCGCACGAAAAGTGGGCCCAAAGGTATACACTTTCCCCAATGCCGTAGCATAAATCTCCGCTTCCAATTGTCCGCTAACGGTCAGATAGCTTGGACGATCGAAGAAATCCTGAGCATAATCAACCCGCCCACTATCGCCCCGCGGAGGATTTTCAGGATCAATCGTCGATACGCGGAACATCTCGCCCGCNCCTTCACAGTCACTGGCAGTAATCACCGGCGTGTGAACGTAGAGAAACCCTCGTTCCTGATAAAAATTATGAATCGACTGACAAATACAGTTACGTACCCTGGCCACAGCTCCGAACGCATTCGTCCGAGGGCGTAGATGAGCCCACTCCCGGAGCTTTTCAAACGAATGTCGTTTCTTTTGCAGAGGGTACTCTTCAGGATTAGCCCAACCATGCACGATTACTTTGGTGGCTAAAAGCTCGGTTGCCTGCTTGCCACCGGACTCTTTGACTTCACCCTCGATACTGACACTACAACCAGCAGATAAACGTTTAATTTCCTGTTCGTAGTTTTCCAACGTGTNATCTGCAATGATTTGCAGATTAGCCAGACTCGTACCGTCGTTCACTTCAAGGAAGCTAAACCCCCCTTTGCTGTCACGACGTGTTCGCACCCATCCCTGAATCACGGCACGAGTACCGATCAACTCAGGATTTCTGGCATCACTGATTGATAGCTTTTCCAAGGCTCCCTCCTTGTTACTTATAAACTATTAATTTACAGCAAACGAAGAATTATTCGTTCACAACTTCTGTAGCAGCCTCAATTGGGGCTGGCTTCTTCATTACAAAACCTAAGATCACTGCAATCACATAAACCACGACCATACCCAGTACTAACGTACCAGTTTTCTCATCACCTACTTTTTGATAGATCGTAGCAATCACAGCGACAACCACAACAATGCAGGATACTCCCATCAGGATATTCCACAATATGCGACGCCCACCTTCAGGTCGTTCGTCACCCATAATCTTCTTATTGTTCATCATCATAAAGAAGGTTGTATACGCGATCGGCAACAAGATGAACCCAAAACTGGATACCGCAATCGCCAGCCACAGCTTCGCTGGGCCATCCCAAACTAACGGCCAGATGGCACCACAAACACCCGAGACCAAACAGCCGATCATATGCATGCGACTCCCCTGCTCAACATTGAACATTTCACAGAATGCATAACCATTGATCAGCATCAGAATAATGATGGTCGAAAAGCCCATGCCAAGTACACCAATACCAAAGATTAAACTCGCTTTATCTTTCCCTGCGTCTCCTTCACCGAAGATTGGAGCCAGAGCACTGGAGAGTTGGAACGCATTACGTTTCACTAACGACGAGGCCAGCTGTTTTTCAGCCATCGGCATCGCATTGATCTCTTGATCGATAAAACTAATCTTACTTTGAACATCTGCCAGAGATTTTGCTATCGCAACAACGTCTGCGTCCCCGTCAGAGCCCTCTGCTGCCTGAATCGCCGAGATAAAATCTGTTTCACCAATCAGTGCCGACTGAATAGCTGAGATGTAATTTGGCTCACCAATCAGGCCTACTAACTCTTCTTCTAGCTTTGCTTTCTCGTCCACCAGTTCTTTACCAGACTTATCAAAACGATCGGAGAGGTCTAAACGATCGGAGAGAGTTAAAAATACAGCCGAGTAATAATCACTTTCCTTCATGACNTCGACATCAGAACTTGCAAGCGGAGTTTTCTCAAAATCCTGACCGCCGGCATGGAACATCGTCGCCGACGCAATCACAACACATGTCGTCACGAGCAAATAAGGAATCACCATNCCTGTTGATAGGTCGAATTTCGCCATCCCACGGAACGGTTTATCCCACCCCCGGGCAAGCATCGAGTAAGGCAATAGAAATGTCATGTTGATCCCGACGGCCGTGGCAGCTGCCCCGATAATCACGTCACGCTGTTGAGAAANAATCTTGTCATTCCAAAAATCCGCCGCATCGCCACCAAGGCCCGTAATCAAAGCTGCCAACTCNCCGGTAGGCTGTGACCACTGACTCAAGTCCGGGATGAAGCCGGCAAACACGGCTCCCCACTCAACGTTGCCATTGCCAGACATGATCATCACAGCAGCAAAGAATGAGATTACCACCACCGCAACCATACCTTTCAGAATNAAGTCAAACGCTTTCGCAGCCCGGCCTTCTTTATTGTTTAAATAAAGAACAAAACTNGCGGCTAGCAAAAGTACCGCAGACACGGCCATTTTTCCGGTCATCGTATCCTCAACCAAANCTGGCGCGAGGTTCTTATTTAATGCCGCAAAACTCAAACTGAACTGGGGCATACACCACAACATATTGGCTGCACAGGTAGCGACCAACCATCCCCAACCTAGTACCGGGTTTACGTGGTTATTAATCTCTTGAAAAGGTTTTTTGCCGGTCGACAAGGTGACGTGACTAATTGCCGACAGCATAATCACACCCATGACGATCATAATCAACTGCACCCACAGAAGATTGGTTCCGGTTAGAATACCCAGAAACAACGCTCCGGATAATGAACCCCCGCCCAGTGTAATAGCACTTTGCAACCAACCAGGGCCGGAAAGTTTCCCATAGGCCACAAGCGTCGAGCCAAGCCCTTCTTGCTGGGCCTTTACAATCATCTCTCTGTTCTTCGCGACTTGGTCACTCATTTTGTTCACTCCAAAATTGGATATTTAAAACTGACAGAATCAGTTTTGGGTGTTTTGTTCGTCTGGTTACAGTCCCTGGTTTGCCAAATAACGTTCAGCATCCAGAGCTGCCTGACAACCAGTACCTGCAGCCGTAACAGCCTGTCGATAGTGGTCGTCTGCCACATCACCGGCGGCAAAGACACCTTCCACGCTCGTATTGGTGCGGTGAGACTTGGTCCAGACTAGATAACCCTTCTCATTCGTTTCCANAGCACCGTTGAGGAAATTTGTATTCGGGGTATGCCCAATGGCAACGAAGAATCCCGTNGCTTCGACTTCCTGAACTGAATCATCCACGGTGCTTTGCAAACGAGCTCCCGTCACACCGGTCGCATCATCCCCAAGCACTTCCACACACTGGGAATTCCAGATGATATCAATCTTTGGGTTATCAATAGCCCGTTGAGCCATGATCTTGGAAGCTCGTAACTCATCACGTCGATGAACCAGCATTACTTTGGAAGAAAACTTTGCTAAGTAATCAGCTTCTTCCACTGCTGAGTCTCCACCACCGATAACAATCACCGGCTTATCACGAAANCGAGGAAGGGCACCATCACAAACAGCACAGGCACTAACACCTCGATTCTTAAAGTTCTCTTCTGATTCGAGACCAAGATAATTCGCCCGGGCTCCGGTCGCAATAATGATAGTATGAGCTTCGACTACCTCGCCGCTGCGAGCCGTCAGTTTGAACGGACGCACGTCGAAATCAACTTCGACAATATCATCAGTAATCACTCGGGTCCCGAAGTTGAGCGCCTGTTGACGCATTAATTCCATCAATTCAGGACCGCTGACTCCCTCTTTCATATGCGGCGCCATGTANTGCCGGCGTGACTTCTCCATCGAGTCGTCCAGATAAGACTCAAGATTGCCNGACGGGAACCCNGGGTAGTTCTCAACCTCNGTGGTCAATGCAAGCTGACCAAGTGGAAGTGTACCTTGCAGTCTATTTTCTTCAGTTACCGCTCCCTCAAATACCAACGGCTTAAGGCTGGCGCGGGAAGCATAAATTGCAGATGTCCATCCTGCTGGACCACTGCCAATGATAACAACGTGTTCGGCCAATGTAAGAATCCTTCTAGGGGCTATAAAACACAAGTGCTGGCAATTTGTCGAGTTGCTCAAGCAGAGATGTGTAAAAATATTATGAATACGAAAGAGCTTATTATAGGAGTTTTCGAGGGTAAGAGTGAAGTAGCTGGACGGCACAGAAACTTAGAATCTGCTAAAATGAATTTTAAGGCAATGATCGCGAAGAAAACCCCCNATTTCCTCGTGTACGTAAAGTACTCTCGTCCCTTCAGAATNTCAAAGTTTTCCCCCGTAAGCCCCAAGTCTCCCCCCGGAATCTCATGGAAACACTACTCATCGCCGTTGGCTCATTCGTTGGTTTTATTGTGGCTTACCACACGTATGGAAAATGGCTGGCAAACAAGATTTTTGGGATCGATCCACAGGCAAAAGTCCCGTCGGCTGAACTGGAAGACGGCGTGGACTTTGTTCCGACTAAGAAAGAAGTCATTTTTGGCCATCACTTCACATCCATTGCAGGCACTGGTCCCATTGTCGGACCAGCGATCGCCGTCTTTTGGGGCTGGNTNCCCGCACTCATCTGGGTCGTACTCGGATCGATTTTNATCGGCGCCGTCCATGATTTTGGAGCGTTGGTCGTCTCACTGAGAAATCGNGGACAAACGGTTGGCGAAATCGCGGGGCGTCTGATTAGTCCCCGAGCCAGATTGCTATTTCTACTAATTCTGTTTGCTGCATTAACNGTGGTCTTAGCCATCTTCGGATTAGTCATNGCNGTCATTTTTAGGGAATACCCTGAGGCTGTTCTATCAGTTTGGATTGAAATCCCGATCGCNATTCTGATTGGCTACCATGTGTATAAACGAGGAGGCGGTTTGCTCATACCATCACTCGTCGCACTGGGCGTGCTTTACCTTTGTATTTACCTTGGGGTCTATCATTTCAAGATCACGCCTTTTGGCGACAATGCTGTCGTGATATGGACGCTGATTCTCATGGGATATTGCTTTATTGCCTCGATTCTTCCGGTGTGGACGCTGTTGCAACCCCGAGACTACATCAACAGTCATCAACTGATGCTTGCTCTGGCATTACTGGTAGGGGGACTTCTAGTTGCTTGTTGGACAGGGCAGGCAAATATCCTAGAAAGTGCACCCGCCGTTGCCGAGAACCTGCCAGCCGGTGCTCCTCCAGTCTGGCCATTCCTTTTCATCACCATAGCCTGCGGTGCGGTCAGTGGATTCCACTGCTTAGTGAGTAGTGGTACATCCAGTAAACAATTGGAATCCGANGCTGATGCTCAATACGTNGGTTATGGTGCGATGCTACTGGAAGGAGCTCTNGCAGTGATTGTAATTCTCGCCTGTTGTGCCGGGGTNGGGATGGGAGTAGATTCGGACGGAAGCGTGCTCACTGGTATCGAAGCCTGGCACACAAAGTATGATGCCAATGGCTCCTGGGCAGGTTTTGGTTTGGCTCAAAAGGTCGCAGCCTTTGTCGACGGAGGTGCAAATTTCATTAATGCCCTCGGTATTTCACGCGAAATGGCCACCGGAATTGTCGCCGTGCTCGTTGCCAGCTTTGCTGCCACGACCCTGGACACCGCGACTCGCCTTCAACGCTATGTCGTTCAGGAAATCGGAACCACGATCCGTATCCCACAATTGAATAATAAATTCTGNGCAACCGGCCTGGCNGTNATTTTGGGAGGTGCTATGGCAATGGTTCCCGGGCCATCCGGAGCGATGGGGACGGGAGGACTTTTACTATGGCCACTCTTCGGAGCTACCAATCAGTTACTAGCAGGCCTCGCGTTCATGGTCATCGTCTTCTACCTCTGGCGTCGCAATAAACCCATCTGGTTCGCGGCGATTCCGATGGCTATTATGCTGATCATGCCCGCCTGGGCCTTAACCTGGCAGCTGTTTAACGGAGAGACCGGTTGGTTGGCTTCAGGCAACGAAAACCCAAACTATCTGCTCGGTTCGATCGGTATAGCGACGCTTTGTTTGCAGATTTGGATGATCTTTGAAGGTTTATTACTATTGCCACGTAGTCGGGGTGTGCTGGAACAGGCTCTTCCTCCACTTAAATCTTCAAGTGTCTAAAGCANACCCGAACAGCCATCCGTTCTACTCGACGATTTGAATCGCCTTCATTCCTTCCTGAGCACCTAGTTTGACCTGATGAAGGTCACCGTTTGAAAGTTCNAGCGTAAGCGGGCTATCCAATGAATGGCCGGTTTCGAACACTGCACCAACCTGAAGATCCGCCAGATTAATCGATTCCACCTCTAGCTGAACTNTGGCTTGATGATGAGGCTCTAAGGGTAATTCACCGTAGTGATGCTGCACTAGTTTCTTCGACCAGGCGAGGANGAAATTGACTGGCAAACACATACTTAAATGCGACTGATGTTGNCCGATNGTAAGTCGCCATTTTAAACAAACCATCTCCACATCGAGCAAATCCTGCAGGTCAACTTCGACCTCAGATAATTCATGATACCACTGAAAGANCGACAAGTTTAATTCGGTTACCGGTCGCCAATGAGCCTCCAANGACTCATATACCTGCTGCAGAAGTGACATGAGAATCTCCGTTTCGACACTATTGAGTGATCGAGCCAGAGGCTCCCAATCGACACGCTTGGAGCCTAANAANAGGTCTAAAAGTACTGAAGCAGAAGACGACGGAATGGCCAACCACCAGCTGGTATGATCGGTACGATTACGGATTTGCGCCACGTTGAAAGGGGGTTGCTGGGCATAAGCAAACTGACGAAAGGTTCGAACTTTCCCGGGTTCCAATCCCAGATCCACTTCGACACCAAATTGTTCACTCCAAAGAGCAGACAAGCTTTCAGCTGTTTCCGCAAAGATCCGGCTAAGTCCTCCGGAGACTTCATAATTCAATGGCTTATCTTTTGGTCTCACTGCATCCTGCATANAAATCCATCCCTGGCAAAACCAANCCTGTCAAACGGTCAGTTTCGAATCTGACCATTGCCAGTCACAATGTACTTATAACTGGTTAACTCTTCCAAGCCGCAAGGCCCACGAGCATGGAACTTATCCGTACTGATCCCGATTTCAGCACCCAGTCCAAATTCTCCGCCATCGTTAAATCGAGTGCTGGCATTAATCATGACAGCTGCACTATCGATAGCAGCGACAAACTTCCGCGCGGTCACAATATTGGAAGTGACGATCGCTTCGGTATGACGAGAACTATAACGATTTATGTGTTCGATTGCACTATCAACATCATCTACCACTCTGACGGAAATCGCNGGGCCAAGATACTCCGTCCCATAGTCTTCCTCCGTTGCTGCAATAGCAGACTCTAGCACGCCACAAGTCNTTTCATCACCATGAATGGCAACGCCCTGCTCAATCAATGCCCCNACCACTTGTTGCAGGGCTGGTTCCGCAATCGCACGATGAATCACCAGTGACTCACAGGCATTACAAACCCCCATTCGCTGACATTTCGCATTCACGGCAATCGCTGTTGCCATTTCCAGGCAGGCATCTTTGTCGATGTAAACATGACAATTACCATCGAAGTGCTTAATCACCGGCATGGTAGCTTCGGCAGATACTCTTCGAATTAAACCTTCGCCCCCACGAGGAATCGCCACATCAATAAATTCGTCCAGTTGAAGGAAATGGCCGACCGCTTCACGATCGGTGGTAGCTACAAGCTGTACGGCGTGTTCAGGAATCCCCACCTGAATGGCAACTCGCATCAGAATGTCGACAATCGCCCTGCTGGAATATGCAGCTTCCTTACCACCACGAAGAATAACAGCATTACCACTTTTCAAACAAATCGCGGCTGCATCAGCCGTCACGTTCGGGCGTGACTCATAGATAAAGAACACGACTCCCAGAGGGACCCGTATTTTATTGATCTCTAACCCATTAGGGCGTACCGACCCTTCAATGGTTTGTCCGACCGGATCAGGAAGCATCGCAATTTGCTCCAAGGCCGTTGCAATCCCGGCGACTCGCTCCTCATTCAGTACAAGCCGATCAATCTGAGCATCGGTCAGACCGTATTCGGGTGCCTTTTGAATATCTTTGGCATTCGCTTCCAGAATGGATGACACTCCGCTACGAAGTGCTAATGCACTTTCATGAAGCCAGTGATTTTTCAATTGGCCGGAACAAAGTTGTAATTGGGAAGATGCTTGGCGAGCGTTTTCTGCAACGTCTCGACAATACTGAGCCAGATCCTGTTCAGGAGTCGACATAATAATCTACCTTCCTCAGTGGTGAGTGTTTGAAGTCTGTTGGTTCCTAAGACGCACCCAGTGACATAAATCCTGAAGCGCCGGCACTAAACTCTCTCTCTTCGAATTCTCATTCAAACAGGCACAAGCGTCAACGGCTCAATTTCCCGTCCGGGAAGGTCTGCTGAAAAAGAATCAAGGCCCGATTCAATTCCGCCACGTCGTGAACTCGAATGATCTGAATACCCTGCGTAGCCAATCCGAGTGCTGCTCCGACCGTTCCACTCATCCGTTCACACTCTCGATCATCCAGCAGGTGGGCGATAAAGCCTTTACGAGAATGNCCNACTAAAACGGGGCACCCCANCNGATGAAAGCGATCGCTGGACTGCAGCAACTGCAAGTTATGGGCGTGTGTCTTACCAAAACCAATTCCNGGATCCAGACAAATNCGTTCCCGATCAATTCCCGCACTCAGCAAGGCATCACGTCGAGCTTGTAAATATCCGAAGATATCTTCGACGACATCATCATAGATTGGGGCATCCTGCATCGTCTGGGGTGTGCCNTGCATATGCATAGCGCAAATTCCAGCCTGGACCTCTTTAGCCACCGAAAGCATCTCGGGATCGCCTTCAAGGCCCGTCACATCGTTAATAATTTCGGCGCCAGCCGCTACCGCTTCACGAGCGACAACCGCTTTCGACGTATCGATCGAAATCGGTACGTCTGTCGAGGCCACCAGTTTTTCGATGACCGGAANGACTCGAGCAAGCTCATCCTGAACTGGCACCGGNGCAGAATACGGCCTCGTGCTTTCGCCGCCAATATCTAAAATGCCAGCTCCGTCGTGTACTAGTTGCAAGCCATGATCGACCGCAGCCTGTGGATCGAAGAATTTACCGCCATCTGAAAAACTNTCCGGCGTCACATTCACAATCCCCATGATCACCGGAAGGGATCCAAAGGAAAGACGCCTCGTGCGTAGAGTCCAGCCGTCGCTTCTTATCGTATTAGTCATANTCGCCATTATGANCAGAGAATTACATGAACCCAATAGGCGAGGCGTTTGGTTACCAAGGAAGCTCCATCTGAGCGACAATCTGGGATGCCAGTTTCTGCATAACTTCCTGTTGGGCCGTGATCAGTGACTGGCCTCCTTCAGGTACAAATGATGCCGATTGAGCGATATAGATCCCTTCGTCGATCGGGATTTCTGTACGTTGAATCAATTGCTGACCCTGTCGATCAAGCCAGGACACCTCGACAATCATCTGCGTTTCAATATCCCGCGCTTCATCAAACTGATTCTCAGCAATGACACGTTTGTGTTCATCCACAATACGAGCTTGAAAGATGCTGTCGGCNTGGCTGGCATCCACTACTTTATACGGTGTTCGCAGTTCAATTTCTTTCACCATCGATTCGGTCAATCGTTCACCGAGCCCACGGCGAAAACTTTCTGACTGAACAATCGGTACATGAACCGTTCGTATGTCAGGTCGAAACAGATTTTGATTTCCTAGTTGGTAACCTGTACAGCCAGCAAGTAAGACCGAAAGAAGGCAGGTAGATACAAATGCAAACCGAACTTTGATTGCCATGCTTCTCCCCTCCTTTGCTGATCTGAAATCAAAGACTGAAAACACTATCTGAGACCACCGCTCATCTCATTTGCAATGAGAGGTTTGACTTTGTCATTTTCAGGGAACAGATCAACTAACCATTTNACCGGNGTTTCTGGTCGGTCGGGGTAACCTTTGAGATCGTTATAGCGGGTAAACGAGCGACTAGCGAAAGGGGTGTCAGAAAAATCCTGAGCCAGTTTCTGATAATAGTATTTTGCAGCCCCGAATTCTTCTTTGCCTTCGTAAAACTGAGCCACCCACCATTGACGCTCTGCCTGCATATAACGGAATTGACGGGAAAAGTTATCTAACTGTTCTGCATATTGGCGAGAATCTACTGGGAATTGACGACGGATATCCCGAATCTGCTTTTCCCCTTCATCTAAATAGACACCCGAATAATCCGGGCCGCGATAGAGCAGGAACTTACACTGCANCATCATATAGTTCGCAATAAATTGATGCTCACTTTCCGGAAAGACCTTCACCAGATCATCCAGCGTAATATGAGCCTTCTCGTATTGTTCACGTTGGAAGTAGGAATCAGCAACTAGCATCGTAGCATCGTCGGCCATTTCGCTTGTTGGATCCTGATGTCGCAGATTGTCGAGAGTCGCAATGGCTTCCGTGAAACGCGAATTAAATGGCATCGACTTGTCGGTNAAGTTNAAGTCGAAGAAACCTTGTTTGTCTCTAAAATCTTCTTCGATCCAATATTTCGCGATCTGAAATCGTTTCTTTTGAATTTTATCAAGGTGACGAGTATTGGGATATTCCTTCAGCATTGCCTTATAAAGCACATTGGCATGTTTGTAGTAATTGATATAGAAGAAACATTCAGCAGCCATAAATTGAGCGTCTTCGTGCAAAGCAGAATCTGTCCAATACTCCGCAGCCTGCTGATATCGCCGACCTGCCTGCAGGAATAATTCGCCGGCTTGCCGCATCTGAGAATTACTACCGTTGGCGGTCTGNCTGAGACGCACGGCATCGTTGTAAATACTTTCCGCTTCGAAGAAATACCGCTTCGCCTTTTCGATTTCCGGATCGGATTGAGTTAGTCCATCAAGAAACCGTTCTTCAACGGTTTTGCGTTTTTCTGTAGGAGTAGACGCTACGAGCTTTGGCTTCACATGACGAACTTTCTCGTATTCGTCCTGACTACCATTCCAACCGGCGCCATACTGGTTCCCGGGACCAAGTAATTGGTCTCCGGTAACCTTCTCGCCCGACTTACATCCGACCATTGCCAACACGACCAGAACGATTCCGNCGGCTAGTCTCTTCGGCAGATTAGTTATTTTGTGAAAACGTTGATTCATTAAGGACATCCTTGTCCGTTTCGTCGGTCTTACTTATGTCTTGTTTCATCGATACCTGAGCCTCTGCCTTTCGTAGCAAACTCAATGCATCATCTCTAATCGTGGTGGGGCGTCCCAGTATGCTTAATAGTTTTTGCATACGTGGACGGCGGCCCATTATATTCGCCATATAGTTATTAAGGACTCCGCGAAGCTCTCCCAACACCATTGGATCGACCGCTGGCAAGGGGGTATCGCAAACCGAAAATAATCTCATAGCTTCCAGTACTCCCCAGGACAGACTGATCACACGTGACTGCCCCACACGACACTTGCCACACAAAACGCCGCCGGACAATTGTCCGAATGGCACTCGCGGCTGTTGTGGAATTTCTCCACCACACAACGTGCAATTCTCGAAAGATGGTTTTTGGCCAAGCAATCGAAGCAAGTTTAGTTCAAAGCGAATAACCAGACTCAGTGGATCGTGTAATTCATCCAGTTGAATCACAGTCTCACGAGCTAACTCATAAAGATCCGGGTGTGGATCTCCAACATGAGTTAGTGCATCCAGTAATTCGGCTAGGTAATAACCTGCATACAAGTGAGGCAAACTGCGTGTCGCCGCCCGAAAACGCCGCGCCAGCTTTGCTTCAGTCAGTAAATCCAGGGAATCCGAGGATTTGTGGATGAAGACTATTCGAGATTCGGTTAGGAGGTCAATAGCAGACTCAAATGGACTTTTAGGGCGACGGGCACCCTTGACCATCACTCCGATTTTGCCGAAATCGCGAGTAAACATCGTGGCAATACAGCTCGATTCGCTGAAATCAACAATGCGAATCATAATCGCATCTGTCTTTTCACTTGCCATCGTCTCAAATCACCCCAAATCAGCCAAAATCAAGCTTCGTTTACCATTTTCAAACGGACTCGTTCTATCCGTCGTTTCGTAGCTTGAATCACCGTAATATACGTGCCGGCAATCTCAATCTGCTGACCAACTTCCGGTATATACCCCAACTGGTGAATCACCAAACCGGCGACAGTATCAACTTCGTCACTTTCAGGCAACTGCATTCCCAACATCCCGTTGATGGCATCAATATGTGCTTTGCCTAATGCTTCAAAACACCGGTCAGGCAACACAAAGATCTCCTCTGGCAAATCATCGTCTTCATCAATGATTTCTCCCACGATCTCTTCTAACGCATCCTCAATGGTTACCAATCCAACCACCGCATTAAATTCGTCAACAACCAATGCCAAATGAATTCGATCCTTTTGAAATCCTCGTAGCAAGGCGTCCACCGCTTTCGACGCCGGCACAAACTCAGCCGGCCGCAGGAGTTCCTGAACGGTAGTTATTTCAGCCACCCCCGGCTTAGCAAACACGGTGAGTAAGTCTTTGACATAGAGAATACCGACACAGTTATCGAGTGATTGATCATAGACAGGGATTCGAGTTCGACGCACCCGTTCAAACAATTCAAGGACGTCAGACCAATCCGAATCGAGTTGAAGAGCATCGATTTCATTGCGTGGGGTCATAATGTCGCGAACATCGACATTGTCCAGTTCCATCACACCTTCGATCATATCCCACTCGTCTTCTTCAAGCAGGCCGTCACGCATACCGGCTGTCACGATAGACCGAATTTCATCTTCCAANGCTTCTTCGTCATCGTTCTTTCGCTCTCGTCCTGAAAGTCGCCAGGCCAAACCACCGACCAAACGCACACCGAGTGTCAACGGGGTCATCAACCATGTGATCGCTAACCAGAATGCCCACGTATGGTAGATGATATGAGATGACCAAACGGATACGAGTGCACGTGGAAGCCAAACCCCTAACAGCAACAGACTAATCGCAATCGTGACCACCGAGGTCCACACCTGAGNGGAGACAAACTCGCCCTTTCCATCCGGCATTCCAACTTCAAGCAGTCCTTGAATCATTCCTCGCTGAGCTTGTCCAACGCCTGTTGCCGAATCAGTGATCACCGTTAATGCCAAACTCACNACGGCCACACTGCCGGCAATAGCGACTAAAGTTTCAGAAGCCAGCGAGATATTTTGATAACGGTCTCGGACTAANTTGAAAAATTCGACGTTNCCATGCTGCCGACAATACTGTTTTAATTCTGAGCGGGAATAGTCATCGAAGATCTTCGAACCTATCGCGCCAATGGCAACCAGAAGAGTTGCCACCCAAGATAAAAGTACTAATGTGCTTACAGAAAGCACGATACTAAACGCCTTGCAAAAGAAAGTGTGATTTTACGTCGGTGTCATTATACGAGAGATGCCGAAAAAGAATCACTTATAAAGAAGCAATTATTCCGCAGGCTCCATCCGATGTTCGATGTCGAACATCTTCAAATGGCGCCGTTCAGCTTCCTGCATGGCTACTTTTGCTTCCGGATTTTTATCGTCATACCCAACAAGATGGAGACAACCGTGAATAACATAAAGCAAAAATTCGTTCTGCCAATCCCAACCGTAGTCCTTTGCCAATTCCACAGCCGTGTCGACACTGACAATAATCTCACCCTCGAGATGTTCCTCTGCATGTTCCAGGACGAAACTGATGACGTCTGTTGGATAGTCATGATTTAAATATTGAATATTGAGTTCCTGGATCGTCGGGTCGTCGACAACAGCGACACTAACATCACCAGTGACAATTCCAGCCTCTTCAATAACCTGCTTCACTGCCAGCTCGATACGATCTGCAGCTACTTCATAATTGGACTGTTCGTTGGTGATCAAAACTGAGAACACTGCGTCGGCTCCATAATGTTCCACACGTCATTAAACAAATTCAGTGGGTCGACTATCCCTTATCCTACGTGGGTCAGTTTTTTCGTATCAGTATCTTCAGGATACTCGACACGCTTGTGCAGCAATGCCAGCAATGACTTCACTAAAGATCGCTGAATAGTCCGCAATTCCGACAACGTCAGTCCACATTCATCGAACTGACCATCAAGCAAACGTTTCATAGCNAGTTGATTCACNNGNTGTTCAACTCGAGCTGGTGCCGGTTCATCGAGTGTGCGACTGGCACTTTCAACCGCGTCAGCCAGCATCATAACAGCAGCTTCACGTGACTGGGGCTTAGGCCCGGGATATCGNTAGTCTGATTCTTCAACGTCTGTCTCGGAAGTCTTCGCCTGATGATAGAAATACTCGACAAGCGTCGTACCGTGGTGTTGTTCGATCAAATCGACAAAGGACGACGGCAGGTGGTGTTTACGNCCAAGGTCCGCTCCGTCTTTGACATGAGAAATAATCACGAGACGGCTCATCGACGGAAGCAATTGTTCGTGGCGATTCTCTTCCTGGTTTTCAGCAAAATACTCAGGTTTGAACATTTTCCCGATGTCGTGAAAGTAAGCCCCCACACGACACAATAATCCGTTAGCCCCTATGGCTTCAGCTGCCGGTTCTGACAACATCCCCACATTAAGCGAATGCGTAAACGTCCCCGGAGCACGATTCTTTAATTCTTGCAACAACGGATGAGCCGGATCTCCAAGCTCCAGCAAGCTGATATCGGTCTGTACGCCAAAGATCCATTCAATAATCGGTAATAGACCNGTCATAAANAATCCGGCTAGCACAACACAAATTCCGTACCACCCGGCCCCCTGAATAAGATTGGTGACATAATTCACCTCAGACGCATCTCGATTGAGTAACTGGTCCCAGAATTCAAGGCCCGTGGAGCCAAACGTCTGGCCTGCTAAAGTACTGATTCCAAGCGTCGTCGCTAAAGTAATTACTCCAGCTCCAAACCCCACCGTAATCAACCTCAAACGCGANCGAACACGTCCCATCAGCAGGCAGGACGCAGCGACTGCTGAAAAGACGATAATAAACCCTGGCAGTGAGTTTCCGTTGGCCACCGCCACCACAATTGAAATGGCCGAAGCNACCAGCAAGGCAGACTCCCGTCGAAATGAAATCGTAAGAATCATGGCATACATCGACAAAGGAATCAGTTCAGCTCGCCAGGTATCATTCGCTGTAGCCGTTGCTAAAAGTACCACAATCGTTGATAACGCCAGCAAGCGAATCAAGCTCGCAGTATCACTGACGACTTTTCTTTCGTAGACAGCCAAATAAACACCGCATAACAGAAAACCAGCGAGGAACATTCCGAAGCTGGCGACGCTAAACCCGAGAAGTCGGCTTATCTCCAACATCTGCGTGTTATAGCGCGCTTCGTATTCTTCCCGAAGCAATGCGATTTCTGCAGCCTGCAAGGGCTCACCCACACTAGCCAGTTTTTGGCCGGGTTGATAATTTCTAAACTGCGGAGGCACGCTTTCACGTTCGTTCTGCCGCCGCTTCACGCTGAGGGCATTATCAATTGTCAACGTTGCCGGAATACCAGCATTGCGAATCCAGNTTTCCACTTTGTCGACAAGAAACTCNGCATCAGACGCTTCCAGATTCATTNNCTNTAAGGCCTNTGCCAATCTGTCGGAGAGTGTACGAGCAATCTCGCTTTGTCTGACAGTAGACACATCAACAATTANATCGGTTGTGTTGTTTTCACCATTGATCTGAATAGAATCCAGTCGTCCCTCTTCTTCTGAGTGCCCTAACGTGTCCAAAACTCCGCTTTCAATCCAAGGCTGATAAACTTCATCGAGCGCAGCTTTGAAATTTTCTCGAGTCGATTCTTCAGCCAGCAGCAGACAGAACCGTTCGTAGTCANCTTTAGATCGCTCCAGCACCTCAAGTTCTACGCTCGCTTCTTCACCGGCTACCGCTNNTTTATCTATTGNCAGAAATTTTCCCCAGTGTTCCATGGGCGCTGTTCCCCATGATTCTGCTGCGAGCAAATCATCAACCGCCAGCTCTATATTCTCCTGTTGCTTATCAAGCTGATACGTGTCGTTCTTATAAATACAAAGCGTTTCTGCTTCAGCACGACGCTGCTGCACGACCGTCCCAATCTCATCTTCAACCTCAAAAGACACTGCGGCCACAATATCTCGTTCGGGGATAAAACCGATGCGATATTGAAAAGGAGTTGTCCAGCCCTGAGTAATCCCCCACATCAACAGGGCCGCAACCAAACTTAAAAGAAGATGCCCCCAGTTTTTACCATTACGTAAAGACTCCATCACATCTTCGCGCAGCTGTCGGTTGGANAGCTGAAAAGCATCCGCCCGAGTCGATCGAGATTTCTTGGAAGAACCGCTAGCCATNGTCGTTACTTATTTACTATTCGCCTTTCCATCCCGATTATCGATGGGTTCATAGGCNTCNACGATNTCCTGGACGAGGCGATGACGAACAATATCAGAAACATCAAGTCGCACAGTAGCCACCCCAGTGATCTTTGCCAACCTGCGAGTTGCATCAAGCAAACCACTTTTTATATTGAGCGGTAGGTCGACTTGCGTACCGTCACCGGAGACGACAATTTTTGATTTCGCTCCCATTCGAGTCAGGAACATCTTCATCTGACTAATGGTCGCATTCTGAGCTTCATCCAGAATAATGAAGGCTTCATCAAGCGTCCGCCCACGCATGTATGCCAAGGGCACCACTTCAATAACATCCTTCTCCATGTATTGTTGGATCACATCGAAATCGATCATGCTATGCAATGAGTCTAACAGCGGCCGCAAATATGGATTAATCTTGGCATGCATATCTCCCGGTAGGAATCCCAGACTCTCGCCAGCTTCCACCGCGGGACGTACTAAGACAATCTTGCGAATCTGGTTGTGCTTTAGAGCTTCGACGGCCAAAGCAACTGCCAGAAATGTCTTNCCTGTTCCGGCAGGCCCCAGTGCAAAGACGAGATCGTTCTGTCGAATGGCACTGATATATNTAGCCTGCCCTGCCGTCCGCGGAACGATCGGCTGACTGGCTGTCATTACATCTATTTCAGTATCCATATATTCGCCAAACACACCGGTAACCCGGTCTACTACTCGCTTAGCTTCGTCAAATGATAACTCACCACTTCGCTGAACAATCTCCTTCAACTGCTCAAGGATATCCGTCGCCTTATGAACATTGTCCTCATCACCACGAACAACGAGTGCACCGTCACCATGAGTTACGTTGACACGCAACTGATCACGCAGCAGGCGCAGATGTTGATCTTTGGCCCCGAAAAGAGCGAGTAGATCTTGTTGTCTAGGAAACGGAAGAGTGGCTTCAATCATAGAATAAAACTGAAAAGTATTTTGAATAGGGGCCGGTAGTACCCCAACTGTCCCNGAGATTGTTAACTATACCTCAAGCCCTATACTTTTTGCATGAAATCTGCCCACGAAATATAGCGTGGAAGTCACCCCGCGTACCGTTTATACCGATTATTCCAGTCCCAAATACTGAAATCCGGTTCTCAGAAGATNAAAGAGCTCTCTTTCGAGATGACTTCCCAAGTAAATCTTTAGCTACCTGTCAGCCAGTTTGAAACCCAGAACAAATANGCCGGTACGAGTGAGAAGGTAATAGAGTCCATGATATCGAGGACTCCTCCCAGCCCAGGNACCCAGGAACTAGAATCCTTGACTTGTGAATCACGCTTAATCAGTGACTCGGCTAAGTCCCCAACCATACCGGCAGCAGTAATCACCAGGCCATAAAGCGCCCATGCCCANAGAGGCCCCACCTCCGCTGNNGTTTCAGCAACATCACCATCAGCAACCATCGCNAGAATGGCCGGTACTACCCATTTCCCAAATGCAATGGCAGCCCCCATACCACAGACAAATGCACCAATGGCACCCTCGATCGTCTTCTTCGGACTAAGAATCGGAGACATCTTATGCTTACCTACGGACTTCCCGGTGAAGTATGCCCCGCTGTCTCCACATTTCGTAATTACGATAACGGAAATGATTGCACACATTCCCCAGGCAGAATCGTAACCAGTTTCACTAATCTGTAATGTGCGTAAGACAGTNAGAAANCTCATCGCTGTGCCAGTATACCCCACGACCAGCATCCCATTAGCCAAACGTTGAATAGCCCCGCCAGGTTCCTTGAAGTGTTTCATTTCGACAAAGAACAGCCAGCACATNGCTAACACTGACCCCACACCAATCCACCCAACTCGACCGACTGGGCAATCATCTGGATAGCCTAANGAACCAAAAGCATCCATTAATGAGGGAATAAATGTCAGACCATGGACCAAGGCCACACTGATCACAACATGTTTAAGCCGTAGTTCGAGACCACCTCGGATGAGCATTTCGCCAAGCTCGGTAGTCGCCATCAACGCAATCACCAGCAGAAGCGGCAACAGCAGCAAACCTCCCACACCCATCAGCGGATGATGAAAATCAAAATGCAGAAGAATACCAAGGGCAGTCAGAATAACAGCCGAGGCTGCAAGTCGTTTGTGTAGCACCGTTGTGTCCTCATTATGTTAATGACGTAAGTCCGCCAAAGCGACGGTTTCGGGATGCGAAAACCTCGATGGCCTGATGTAAATCACTCTCTTCAAACTCTGGCCAATATTTATCTGTCACCCACAATTCCGAATAGCTGATTTGCCACAAGAGAAAGTTACTGATACGCATTTCACCACTGGTACGNATCAATAAGTCCGGATCTGGCATACCGGATGTGTAGAGATTCTCAGCAATCAACTTTTCGTCAACCTGATCTGCTGAAAGTTCGCCTGTTTCTATTCGCCGGNCTATCTTCTGAACGGCATCGGATATTTCNCCTCGACCGCCGTAATTAATTGCCAGACAAAGCGTCGTCCCTTTGTTCTCAGACGTAATCTCGATCGTTTTATTAATCTCATTGAGAACACGATCAGGAATCCCTTCTCGTCTTCCAATAACCTGAACCCGTATTCCCTGCTCCAGCAGCAAAGCCCGTTCTTCTATCATGTACTGTTCGAGGAGATGCATGAGGAAATCGAGTTCGTGAGATGGACGCTTCCAGTTTTCACTTGAAAGGCAAAAGAGAGTTAACTGTTCGATATCAAGCCGAGCACATTCCTCCACTGTGCGNCGGACACTGCANACACCATTACGATGGCCTTCAATCCGTNGCAATTCGCGTCGCTGAGCCCAGCGACCGTTACCATCCATAATAATCGCNATATGCNGAGGCATATTCGGTTGCCGGTCGCNGTCGGAATCGCTGGCTTTAGCAGGAGATGGTTCTGGAATACTGGTCGACATAAAGTTGATCAAAAGGGATTTAGGCGGACACAAAGCAAAGGAACTATCACTCACACTACCGGTATTATCCTTCAGATTCAAAGGATAACTCAAGGGCATACCAGCCGATACGCGGGGAATGCACCAAAAGTTGATTTTGCTGTCCGAGCGNAAAATGCACCCAAAGGCCTTCAAAGCTAGTCTTTGCNGAAGATGCTTTCGAGGCTTCTCCTAGCGAGAGAGGGGCAAGCACTCATCCGGACTCATGCTAATGAATACGTCTAATCGACGATGCAAAATTCAACACTACGAAATTAACGCAGGTCTGCATTTAGCTTCATGCACCTATCAATACCAAGATGGGAAAATCCGCCAACCAGCGACCTGCCAACTAGGTTAGACCTGCCAAAGCCTGAACTGAATCTGCTAAGACTATGGTCTGGGCACGGTCAGGACCAACGGATGCTACTTCAACGGGAACACCTATCAATTCGCTAACACGGTCAATATAGGCCTTTGCAGCTGCTGGAAATTCATCGTAACTGGTTGCCTGAGTAAGGTCTGTGTCCCAACCTTCAAAGGTCTCATAGATTGGTTGTACGCGACGAAGATCATCAGCATCACTAGGGAAGTGAGTGATGGTTTCACCATCCAGTTCATAAGCCACACATATTTTCACTTCGGGAAGCATTGAGACCACGTCCATCATCATGAGTGAAAGTGCGCTGACACCACTTAGCCGGGCAGTATAGCGAACAGCGACTGCATCAAACCAGCCACAACGTCGCGGACGACCGGTCGTCGTCCCATATTCATTGCCCAGATCACGGATTTGTTGGCCAATTTCATTTTCCTGCTCTGTTGGGAACGGACCTCCACCAACGCGAGTGCTGTAAGCCTTGATCACACCGATCACTTTATTAATCGACCGTGATGGCACACCAGAACCTGACGAGATTCCCACTCCCGATGAGTTTGAACTCGTCACAAACGGAAATGTACCATGGTCGATATCAAGCAAAGAACCTTGAGCACCTTCAAACAGGATCGACTTGGAATCATCAACCGCGTCGAGCAGGTAGTTGGTGGTGTCTGCTACGAATGGGCGTAAAACTTCAGCATAGCCGCAGTACTCTTCAATAATCGCCGCTGCGTCCAGTGGCTCAAATTCATCACCGGCAATCGGGGCCAACATACCGTTTTTAGCCTCTACAATTGACGTCACGCGATCAGCAAAGTCATCCCGCAGCATATCTGCCAGACGAATGGCAAACGAACGTCCTACTTTGTCACGGTAGCAGGGACCAATCCCCCGCAGCGTTGTACCAATCGATTCGCCTTTAACCTTCTTAGCATTTAATGCGCGGTCTTCAGCAATATGCCATGGGAAGACTACGTGAACTCGTTCNCTAATCATTAGATTGTCAGCCNAGATCCCTTTGGCATGGAGACCTTCGAGCTCTTGGATGATGGTACCCGGATTCAGCACCACTCCGGGAGCGATGATGTTCATCGTATCCGGATTGAGAATTCCACTTGGAACAAGGTGCAGTTTATAAACTTTATCACCAGTTACCACGGTATGTCCGGCATTGGACCCACCCTGATAGCGGCAAACGATATCGAAATTCGGAGTTAATAGGTCGACGAGTTTTCCTTTAGCCTCATCGCCCCACTGCAAACCAATCACACAGGTGCCCGGCACAGTGATTCTCCCTCTAGTACTAGCNTGATAAAAGTTAGGGGTGTGCACGCCAAACCAGTNATCCTGATAAGACTTCCCNCAAAATATTTGCACAAACAAGCCATTGTGGATTGATGGTTGGCCATGGTCAAGTATCTAGTNTCNCCNGATGGGGCGGTTTTCTCACGTAAATAAGAAGTTCACAAAGTCCGTAGTAACTGGCNATACGATTAGTTTTACCGAGATTGTCCTGATACAAGCTGCNTGGGNTCACAATNCGTTCCGGTTTTAGCAACTCCTTTCCCGTTTGGTCAATTGACCGAAACGGAAACCGCGTGTAAATTTAGGGATTACTCCGTTAGTTTTCTCTGGTTCATAGGAAACTGGGATTAATNGAGTAATCAATACCTTTTGGTTATCAGGTTAAGGGAACCCCTGTAATACGGTTCAGGTTTATGCCTGAAAGGTCTTAAAGCCATAGACCGTCCGTGTTATCGCCTGAATCCAAGATAAAGAAGGGATCTAAATATGGCTGAGAATCTGGTCAAAGACCTCATCACCGCAGGAGTGCACTTCGGTCACCGCACAAGTCGCTGGAATCCGAAGATGGCCCCCTACATCTACGCAAAAAAGAACCAAATCCACGTGATGGATATTCGCGAAACCGTCCGCGGTTTACTGCGAGCTAAGAAATATCTCAAGCGAGTTGCTGAAGGTGGCAGTTTGATCCTGTTTGCAGGTACTAAACGTCAGGCGAGCGGCATCATTGCACGTGAAGCTAGCCGCTGTGGTATGCCTTTCATCTCAGAACGATGGCTTGGTGGTACACTCACCAACTTCCGAACAATCCGNAACCGNCTTAGTCGCCTGGAAGAACTNGAAGCATTGCGAGNAAGCGATGAAATTAACCAATACTCTAAGAAGATGCAGTCTTCACTGAACCGTGAATNCCGCAAGATGTACCGTAACCTGAACGGTATTCGAACGATGAATCGCATGCCTGAATGCCTCGTCGTCGTGGATCCTAATAAAGAGAAGAATGCGATTCGCGAAGCAAAAGCATTGGGCCTCGCCACAATCGCTCTGATTGATACTGATTGCGATCCTGATTCTGTTGANCTGCCAATCCCCGGTAACGACGACGGTCTGAGAAGTATCGAGTTGATCTTCAAGCACCTTGCAGATGCTATCATCGAGGGTAAAACCGGAATGGCTCCTCCTGCNGACGATGCNCCTGCTGTTGAAGCCGCTCCGGCTGCTNCACCTGCTGTTCAACCTGCTACNGAAGCCGTCGCANCGGACGNACNGAAGCAGCTCCTGAAGCACCGGCGGAAGAAGCAGCTCCTGAAGCACCGGCGGAAGAAGC
>PAJC01000012.1 GCA_002705165.1 Planctomycetaceae bacterium
GCGATCTACTTTGGTGAGTACGATGTCGAAACCGTAAATGGTGCAGCGATTAGTTTGAAATGTGCTTTTGCGCCACGTGTTTTCAACCCTGCTTTAATGGTTAATGGTGCGACCGTGGCAATGTATGAAACGATGCCGGCGGACTCGCATTTTAAGTTTGCAAAACGTGAGAACGATAAATACGACCAGCTTGCTCAGAGCGGGATGGATAATGCGGCACCGCTTTTCGGCCAGATGGATCCGCAACATATTAACGGTATCTTTGAAACAGCGGTTGTACCCTTAATTCAAAATCAACATACGATTCCCAATGCGAATGAGATCCTTGCCAAGAACCAGATTCGACTTGGAACGCTGGGCAACAAGCTTGTTGAGGAATTTGTGGCCGATGGCGGGCCGTTAAACGGACGAGAAGTTGACCCAAAGAATATTTGGTACAAAATCCAATTCAACCAGAAGACAATCTTGTCGCAAAAGGTCAACGGCGATGACGCTCAGGCAGCATTAACAGAAGCTGGCGTGTTTCAGTCAGGCGAGGCAATTGTGCCGCTGTTTTATCACAGTACCCCGAGTACGGTGGATTTTAACGATGGCGTGACGACGATTACTTCCGGCAAAAAAACAGACTCGATCACCTTTGAAGATGAGGATATTGCATATATCCCAGCGGCGGAAAAGATCGTTCAGGAAAACCGGATAGTTCCGGTAGAAGTATTGGTGTCCGGAGCTGAAGGTGTCGCTCCGGTTGCTCGTAAGATCCTTGAGTATTTTGTTCGTCCTCTACATGATTACAACCACATCTTCCATAGTTACGAAGCGCGTTTGCAAACGCTTGCTTATAGCGACGACAACGCTCGTCATGATATTGTGGCTACCACGGCAGCTCGTAATGATGCTAGCGTACAAATCGAATATCGTAAGCAGGAAAAGAAAGAGCTAGAGGTTGATTTAGAGTTGCATCGACGCGATGAGTATGAAGCTGAAATCTATTCCGGAGCCCTGCTCGCAGAAGTTAAAAACCTGACAGCCTCTTTGGCAGAGCTATTTGAACGTAATCAAACATTGGCTCAGACATTGGCGGAACGTCAGGCTCAGCTCGAGGAAGCTATTAATGCGCGGACGCAGGATGCTGAAAACGCAACCGGTAATTCCGAAGAATAAGATTGTCTTCAGGTCGCCCTTTACCCACTCTCGGGTAAAATAGATTGTTATGGGAATCTACGATCGCGACTATTACCAGCAAGAAGATACGCCTCAACGCACACGCGCGGTGCGCCAGTTACGTCATACTTCCATGACCAACAAGCTATTGCTTGCGAACATTATTGTTTATCTCATTTGTTGGCTAATTTGCAGTGGCAACTCTAATCGAACACAGGCGGTTTATGATGCGTTAGCCATAGGCAATGATTTTTTTGAGCGACCCTGGGAAATCTGGCGATTAATATCCTATGGCTTTATGCATTCACCATTTTGGGAAGGTACTGGTGGAATTTGGCATATTTTGATGAATGGGTTTGGGTTGTGGATGTTCGGTCGGTCCATTGAGCAAAGATATGGAAGCAGCGAATTTTTAAGATTTTATTTGCTAGCAATTATTATTAGTGGTTTCGTCTTTGTGGTCACCAACCTTGGTGAGCCTGAGCTGACTTCTGCTGTTGGAGCATCCGGGGCAGTTGTCGCGATCGTCATTCTATTTTGTTTTCTTTACCCACACGAAAAACTACTTATATACGGTGTTTTACCAGTGCCAGCCTGGATCGTGGGGATCTTATATGTTGGATTCGATATACTCACAGCGTTTAATCAGGCGAGTGGGGCTGATTCTCGGATAGCCTGGCAGGCTCATCTTGGTGGAGCAGGCTTTGCTGCGGCCTATTATCTGTTGAAGTGGGATTTTGCGTTTCTTAGCAGATGGTTTTCAACTCGCAGGCCGAAGCTTACCGTCTATCGGCAAGATGTTAACAGCGTGGTCGTTGAGGATGAGCCAAGTGCTGAAACCCAATTGATAGCTCAGGGGGAAGAAATACTAAAACAGTTACACGAGAAGGGTGAGACAAGTCTGACTGCTCGTCAGCTTAAAACGCTTGAGCGTTATAGTGAATTGCTCCAGCAACGCCGGGGGCGAGATGACGGTCAGTACAAATTCTAGTTTCTCGACGATATCCCGAAGGCAAATGCTTGCTTCAGTAGGCGGCGGCGCAGGGATGATAGCATTGCAGGCCATGATGTCCGAAGAGAGAGCACAGGCCACTGAGCCAGCTCTTTATGCTCCGCGCGAACCACACTATCCATCGCGAGCATCCCGAGTGATTTGGTTGTTTATGCATGGTGGTCCAAGTCACGTCGATCTGTTCGATTTTAAGCCGGATTTGNTCAAGTATGCNGGTAAGCCAGTTCCNGANTCGTTTGGNAATGTTATGACTCGGCGTAACGTNGCAAAAAACCCNNTGTTGGGGCCGATTAAACCATTTCGCAAACGNGCTGAATCNGGGCTGGAGATTAGTGAGTTCCTGCCTCATATCGCGGAGCATGCTGATCGACTTTGCGTTATCCGATCGATGCATGGCGATAGTGTGAATCACCCGCAATCGGTTTACCAGATGAATACGGGNAACATTTTGATGGGACATCCAAGTGTTGGCAGTTGGATCGCTTATGGGCTGGGAACATTAAACAGGGATATGCCGGCATTTGTGGTGTTNCCAGACCCGGGTGGCGGGCTTAANGGTGGGCCTCCAGCCTGGGGAAGTGGTTATTTACCAGCCAGTTATCAGGGGATGACGATGAGACCGGGGGAAGCTCCTATTCTCAACCTTGCTCCACAGCCGGGTATTTCACAGAAGCGTCAAGGCGAAGCGTTCGCATTTTTGCAGGATATGAATGGTCGTTTTGTCGATCGCATTGGTGAGGATGATGAACTACAGGCCCGGATCGCAGCTTATGAGTTGGCATTTCGAATGCAGGCAGCCGCACCCGCATTAGTAGACATTTCTCAGGAGACGGCAGCAACGCATCGGTTGTACGGGCTGGAAAACAAAGAGACGGCTGAGTTTGGGCGTCGTTGTTTGNTNGCNCGNCGGATGATTGAACAAGGNGTTCGNTTTGTACAGGTNCATTCCGGAAACACCCTNGGATGGGATGCGCATAANGATGTATTAAGTAATCACACAGAGTATTGCGGTAAGACGGACTTGCCAGTNGCAGGGTTNNTAACCGACTTAGCACANCGAGGGCTNCTTGANGACACACTGGTNATTTGGTGNGGTGAGTTTGGNCGTATGCCTATGAGTGANCAGGGTAAAGGNCGAGATCATAATCCCTGGGGATANTGTAGTTGGTTGGCCGGTGCNGGNATTGAGGGTGGCCGTGCGATTGGAGCAACNGANCCGATTGGATTGCGAGCAGNAGAAGACAAGGTTCANGTGCGAGATTTTCANGCCACGTTGCTGCATCTGATGGGNATTGATCACATGGAACTGTCGTACTTCCANAATGGACTCGAGGAGCGTTTAACCGGNCCACAGGAAGCGCATGTTGTGGANGCGGTNTAATGCGGTTCTGGTTTTGTTCTCTACTACTANTCNTATGTGCTACGCCGGCAGANAGNCAGGACTATCNGGANTTNCCGATTTTNGNNGAAGATCGGGANCATTGGNCNTTCCNNCCNATCGTACGNCCAGATCTTCCGGANGTNNAGAACGATNCATGGTCNNANAATCCGATCGATNTGTTTATTNTTGCCAAGTTGAGTNAAGCANNTTTAAGCCCNATGCCNGCAGCAANTCNCAANGCATTAGTCAGGCGNCTTTATCTGGATTTAACAGGNCTTNCTCCNNNCTATGACGANGTNATNNCGGANAGGCATTANGANCAGNTNGTNGATGAATTGCTACATTCCCCTCGCTTTGGNGAACGNCAGGCNCAGCACTGGTTAGATCTGNCNCGGTTTGCAGAGACAGANGGNTTNGAACACGATCAGNTACGANCNGAGGCGTGGCGATACAGGGANTGGGTGATTGANGCNTTCAATCGCAATATNCCCTATGACGAATTTATTCGCCAGCAGCTAGCTGCCGATGAGCTTGATGAATCAAAAGACAGCGTTGCTACGATGTTTTGTTTGTCAGGACCGGACATGCCGGATATCAATTCCCAGAACGAGAGATCACACTCGCTTTTGAATGAGATGACGAGTACGGTGGGTGCAGTCTTTATGGGNTTGCAGGTTGGGTGTGCGCAGTGTCATGACCATAAGTTTGATCCGATTAGCCAGGCGGACTTCTACCGTNTGCGAGCCATGTTTCAGCCAGCCGTGCATGTCATTAAGAACAAGAGTGTCGGAGTTCTGCGAGAACAGGGGGAACCGCCCGAAGCTCGCCTGATGATTCGTGGTGATTTTGATAAGCCGGGAATGNAACTTGAACCGGGGGTGCTCCGAGTCGTTNCTGGCAAACAGNCGATCCTCATCGAGACAACGAAAGCTGGAACGACGGGTCGCCGCCTGGCTTTGGCTAATTGGCTTACCGCCAAAGATCATCCACTCACGGCCCGCGTCATAGTGAATCGGATTTGGCAACAACATTTTGGCACTGGATTGGTTTCGACACATAGTGATTTCGGGATCATGGGGACATCGCCATCCCATCCGGCGTTACTCGATTGGCTCGCAGCAGAGTTGCAATTGCAAGATTGGGATTTGAAAGTCATCCATCGTTTGATTGTGACGAGTGCAACTTATATGCAGGCGAGTGCGGGCGGAGAGGTCTTTCATCAGAACAAGAAAGCAGATCCGGATAATATTTTGTTGAGCCGATTTCCTCGCCAGCGATTAGATGGAGAAGCAATTCGAGATTTAATGCTGGTCGCTGCTGGATTTCGTCAGTATGAAATGGGGGGCCCAGGAGTACGTCCTCCAATTCAGAAAGAAGTATCTCAGACACTCTTGAAAAATCAATGGAATATTTCAACCGATGAAGAGGATCATTATCGACGAAGTATTTATATTTTTGCTCGGCGGAATTTGCGGTATCCGATGTTCGAAGCATTTGATCGACCGGATGCTAACGTGAGTTGTCCGAAACGACAGAAGTCAACGACGGCGCCTCAGGCTTTGATTTTGTTTAATTCCAAGTTGAGTATGGATTTGGCGCGCCGTATGGCGAGCGATATTCTGATGACTGTTCGAGAGGATGATGCATTTATACGCGAAGTATTGCGGCGTTGCTGGAGTCGTGAACCAGAACCTGAAACAATGAATGCCGCTCTCGCCTATTTTGCCAAAAGCCGTAAGGATGCGCAAATCACTCCTCTTGATGCATTAAATCAGGTTGCGCCCATCCCATTGCCCGCCGATCTTTCTGTTCGTGAGGCCGCGGTCTACTCTGAATTTTGCCTGATAGCTTTCAATACCCTCGAATTCATCGTCATGCAGTAAAATCACTGCAAAAACTCTTGCTGCAGCGGGGGTTCTTGCTGCCCTTTTATCGTTTTAGCATCGGCGTGGTTCCAGAATCTTTCGTGAAACGTGATGAGGTGTATTGGAAAGTCTTTTATAATCGGAATATGTTATTCGGCTCTTATTATTGGCAACAAATCGTTTTGCGGTTAATCTTGTTCGCATTGCTTTTCACCAGCCTTGCGAATACTTCTAATGCGCAAGATCAGTCTCTCGGCCTGAAGGCGTCACAAATTCTTAAGGCCAAGTGCGTGAAGTGTCACAGCAGTCAAAATCGCAAGGCCGATCTCGATTTATCATCGGTCGACGCTATTTTAAAGGGCGGTGAATCGGGACCAGTCATTGCTGTAAATTATGAAGATAGCCTTTTATGGGAGATGATTTCTAACCAGGTGATGCCTCCGGAAGATGAGCCACAGCTTTCTAAGCAGGAGCTTGGAACCTTGAAAGAGTGGCTTGAGCAATCAAAATTTGAACCGTTGGCGAAAGAGCATACGTCGCAGTGGGAAGTATTGCCGGTGCTGCAACTGCGATGTGTGGTTTGTCATGGAAAGCAGGTTGCTGAAGCGGGTCTCGATTTAAGGACACGGGAAGCCATTCTTAAAGGAGGAAACTCTGGCCCAGCCATTATTCCAGGTAATCCAACAGAAAGCCTGCTCTTAAAGAAGATCCATGCTGGTGAAATGCCTCCAAAACGACGGATTGTTGAAGCAAGTATCAAGGTGATTACACCGACAGAAATAAAGAAGCTTGAAAATTGGATTGCCGAAGGTGCTTCTAATGATATGCCGGTCATCGATTCACTTGGCATCGATCCGGATCCGTTGGTATCAGACAATGATCGCAATTTTTGGGCCTTTAAGGTTCCGGTCAAATCAGCTTTACCGGAATCTATTAAAGGGGGATGGAGTCAAAATAGTATTGATTCTTTTGTGTTACACGGCATCGAACAAGCCGGGCTGAAACATTCCCCAAGGGTAAATAAAGAGGGTCTGATTCGGCGAGTGTATTTTGATCTTTTGGGTATTCCGCCGACGCTTGAGCAATTGCAGCGATTTCTTAACGATGCTTCACCGACGGCTTATGAGCAATTAGTCGAACGCGTGCTGGCATCGCCCTATTATGGTGAGCGATGGGGAGGCTTATGGTTGGATTTGGCTGGCTATTCTGATAGCGAAGGCATTTCTGAAAGTGATCCGGTTCGGCCATCGAACTATTTATACCGTGACTATGTCATTCGAAGTTTCAACGCTGATAAACCATATTCAGACTTCCTTCAAGAACAATTGGCTGGTGATGACTTGGCCGATTACACCGATCCCAATCATGTGACTCAGCAGACGGAAGACAATCTCATTGCGACGGGTTTCTTGAGACAGGCACCCGATGGTAGCTTTGCCAATATCACAGGTTTTGTACCGGATCGTAATCGATACATTGGGGCGGCGATTGAAGTTTATAGTTCAGCTATTCTTGGCCTCACTCTCAAGTGTGCCAAATGTCATAGTCACAAGTTTGACCCTATTCCGCAGCGGGATTATTACCGACTTTTAGCGGTTTTCAAAGGCGCGCTTGACGAAAACGCATGGATGAGCCCGTTAAAAGCTCAGGGGGTTTCGGCACTCAAGCCGATGCGATTACTGAGTGTTACAGAAACGGCAAGACGCAAGGCAATCGAAGCTAATAATGACCGGGTTGAAGCGGAATTAGTGGAAATACGCAAAGAGCTTTCGATCGTTGAAGTTGCTGCGATTAGCAGGCTTCAGGATGCCGCGATGAATGCCTTGCCGGAGCAAATTCGGATGGATGTTAGATCCGCGTTAAATGAAGCTGAGCAGAAGCGATCCAAAGTTCAGCAGTATTTGGTAGAGAAGTTTGAAAAGGAAATACGATTCAATATTGAAAAAGCTCAGGAAGCGGATGTCGAATTTAAAGCGAAGCGAGAGCAGATTATCGCGAGGATCGCAGCAAAAACCAATGAGAAGCAGGAGGTCACTCCCATTCGAGCTCTATGGGATCGCGGCGATCCTTCTCCTACCTATATTCTNACACGTGGTGATTATCTCAATCCATCACGGATGGTTAGTCCGGGCGTCCCTTCCGTTTTGATGGGGGTGCAACAAGAATTCACNGTACGAAAGCCATTTGTAAATTCACCCAGTACGGGTCGGCGGCTTGCATTGGCANAGTGGACTNTTGATAAGTCTAACCCACTTACGGCCCGAGTGATGGTAAACCGCATTTGGAAGCACCACTTTCAGCATGGAATGGTAAAGACGCTTGATAATTTTGGTCTGGCTGGCGCAAAACCTTCTCACCCGGAATTGCTTGATTGGCTGGCAGTTGAATTTATGGAGAGCGGCTGGAGTATCAAACACATGCATCGATTAATTATGACCAGTTCAACTTATCAGCAAACCTCATCGGTATCCGAACAGCACGAATTGCGTGATCCACAGAACAAATGGCTAAGTCGTATGCCGATGCGTCGAATGGATGCTGAAATGTTGAGAGATTCCTTAATAACATTGGCGGGAGTCCGCTGGGATAAACAGTTTGGCCCCGGAGATCTCGCCGTATCCAGACCAGACGGTCTGATTACTACCTTGCCGGTTCATCATGATGTCTGGAGGCGTAGTATTTATGTATTGCATCGACGAACGTTAATGCCCACGTTNTTGACCTCATTTGATAGGCCTCGTATGAGNCCGAATTGTATTGAGCGAACGGAATCTACCGTAGCCCCTCAGGCGTTGCATCTAATGAACAATAAGCAGGTAAATTCATGGGCAGGGCAGTTTGCCAAGCAAATCATTCAAGAGACAGGAAACATTCGCGAGGCGCAAATTCGCCAGTCTTACCTGAAAGCTTTGAGTCGCCAGCCTGATGAGCAGGAGCTTCAATTAACGCTTGCCTATATGCAAAAAATAGCGGAGGCTGCTAAACCGGGGACGCCACCTGAGGAGATTAATCTTCAGGTACTGAGTAATGTCTGCCATGCTTTAATTAATTCAGCGGCCTTTATTTATATTGATTAGAGAATCATGGATCCATATCCGATAGACGATGATCAGGCCATAAGCCGGCGGCGATGGCTCACCAGCACGGCAGCGGGGCTTCAGGCTGCCGTGCTGACAGATCTGTTTTCCAAAGACATCTACGGCATGGAGACACCGCAGATTAGATCGACCTATGATTTGAAGCCGCAGCCAACACACCATGAGCCCCAAGCTAAGAGTATCATTCATCTCTTTATGAATGGTGGTCCCAGCCAAATGGATCTATTTGATCCCAAGCCGGAACTGGATAAACGCCACGGGCAGCCCTATTTTAGTGAGTTGGCATCGGAGGTTGAAAACCCAACGGCAGCCGGTGCGTTGATGAAGTGTCCGTATAAGTTCTCCCAGCACGGTGAGTCAGGACAGTGGGTCTCGGATGCGTTGCCGCATACGGCTGAAATCGTGGATGAACTGGCTGTGATCAAGTCAATGTACACGACAAACTTAACCCACGAACCGGCGTTGTTTAAAATCCATGGAGGACAGGAACTGCCAGGCATGCCTTCGATTGGAGCGTGGGTTTCTTATGGATTAGGCACCGAAAATCAAAACTTACCCGCCTATGTTGTGCTGGATGATCCGCTAGGGTTGCCGGTGAATCAATCTCAGAGCTGGCAATCAGGTTTTTTGCCTCCGGTTTATCAGGGGACGCGATTTCGCAGTACCGGTGAGCCGGTCTTAAATTTAAGCCGTGATTTTGAACAAACCGATCAAGTGACTAGTCTTGAGCAGGAATTGATTGCGGGGCTCGACAGGATTCACAAGAGTAGACGACCACGGCAATTGAGGCTGGATGCGCGCATGGCTAGCTATGAATTGGCAGCTCGTATGCAGCTGGAAGCCACCGATGCATTGGATATCGCCAAAGAGACTCAAGCAACACTCGATATGTATGGCATTGGTGAAGATACGACAGATTCGTACGGTCGTCGTTGCCTGTACGCTCGCCGATTAGTCGAACGAGGCGTTCGTTATGTACAGCTGTATATTAATTTTCAGATTTGGGATAATCATACAGGGCTAACTGCAGGATGTAAGGGTGCTTGCGACCGAACAGATCGTCCAATTGCCGGATTGATTCGTGACTTGAAGCAGCGTGGATTGCTGGATTCCACATTAGTTGTTTGGGGAGGTGAGTTTGGTCGGTTGCCGATTGCTCAATTGCCGGCCAATAAAGACACCGCTAATGCCGGTCGCGATCATAACAAGAATGCCATGATCACCTGGATGGCTGGAGGTGGAGTCAAGCCGGGAGTTTCTATTGGTGCCACCGATGAACTTGGATTTGCAGCCGTTGAGGATCGAATTTCAGTAGCAGACTGGCATGCTACCATTTTGCATCAACTTGGCCTTAACTATGAACATCTCTACTTCGAGCGTAATGGCCTGAAGGATCGGCTCACCAGTGTCGAAGAAGCTCACCTTATCAAGTCAATCCTGAAATGATTTTCTGCCTCTGCGCAGAGATGCTCAGGCTTCAATTTGAGCTAATAACGTCTATTCGACCACCTCGGTTTCAGCGTACAATGAAGAAACCGTTATTCGGAAGAAAATAATAGGAGAATTCCACTATGCTTAAGCGAACGTTCATCGCTGTATTTGCCGTGATGGCAATGGCAACTGCCATGGTTGTATCTGCAGCGGACGCGCCGGCAGCATTAAACTTTAAAGCCAAAGATATTGATGGCAAAGAAGTTAATCTGTCTAAGTACCAAGGGCGTGTTGTACTAGTTGTCAATTTAGCGAGCCGCTGAGGGTTGACCCCTCAATACCTGCAGTTGCAGGGTCTGCACAAAAAATACAATGCCAAGGGTCTTTCTGTTGTGGGGTTCCCCTGCAATCAATTTGGAAAGCAAGAGCCGGGCACAGAAGCACAGATCAAAGAATTCTGTACTTCGAATTATCAGGTTCAATTTGACCTGTTTTCGAAGGTCGATGTAAACGGGGATACAGCTCACCCGTTTTACAAGCATATTACTAGTCAGGAAACAAAGCCCAAGGGAGCCGGAAAGGTTTCCTGGAACTTTGAAAAATTCCTCCTAGACCGAGAAGGAAATGTGATTGCTCGATTCGAACCGCGTACAAAACCTGACGCGCCGGAATTGATCAAGTTGATTGAAGCCCACTTAGCGAAGTAACGCCGGCTCCATCCGTTTTATATAAAGCCGTTTGCCACCTTTGGAGTGGCGGACGGCTTTTGTTAATGATTCTCCCAACCTATTGTCGTAGCCTAACGTGAACGTAGAAATCTCCGCTATTATCAACCTGCTCTCGCAACCTCCATCGCATCAGCGATGGCCGGTGGCAGTCGAAACGTGGTTTAGCGGTTGTGAGCACCACGAACTCTCTGAACTTGTCGGCGTTTTGCAGCAGCAGGAGCCACCTCTTCCGACGGACCCGGAGGAGACCAATTGGGGGCGACTATTCGAGCATATGCTGCAGCGTCAACGTACCGATCTCGCCGCTGAACAAAGCATGATAGCGCCGTCGGTAAAGGAACTCTCTGAACTCTATGAATTTCTTGGCCCGGCAAGTCGGGTGCGGCACTTATTACTTGCTTTACTTGCTCAACGTTCGGATTCATTGAGCATTGAAGAGCTGCTTTCCTTGCTTATCGAAAGTCCGCCGATTGAAGTAAGTGGAGTAGCGATCGCCTTAAGTCCGTTTTTACAATCCGACACAGACTGGGACCTGTTGTTTCCGAGATTGTTTCAGGCACTATCGCATCCAGTAGCAGCCTCAGCTATTCTCGACTTGTCAAATTTCATTACTCGACAAGGAAAAGTACCTCAGCATCCAGCAGTCGAATTAGTAGATCAGTTAGAGCAATTACTTAAGGGAGTGGTAAATCAGCTGGCAAGTATTGAAGATGGCTCCATCACGAAGACGGCGGTCAATCTTACCCCTGAAGATATTGCTTCCCAGGTTAATGAAGGCATTGCATTAGCCTCGGCTTTATGTGATGCGATTGCTCTGATTGGAGATATAGATAAAACAGCCGCATTGTTTCAGGCAATGGACCTCGCTCATCGCCGGATACAGGCAGAAGCCGCCGCCGCACTTGTAAGACTAGGTGTTGAAGCAGGGTCTCAGCGATTAGGCGGCCTGGCCGAGGAGCCAAGTGTTCGTTTGCGAGTTCTCGCTTACGCGGAAGAACTCGGCGTTCTCAGTGAAATTGCTAGCCAACACCAATCGTTAGAAGCCCGAGCGGAAGGGACGTTGGCACTCCATTTAGCAGAGCCCCATGTGATGGGGCTGCCACCTACTAAGTTGGAGATCTATGACCATTCACAAAGGCACTGGCCCGGATTTGAAGAAGCTCAGGATTGCTTCTTATTTAAGTATGAGTATTCACTGGGCGGCGAGCCATTTTGCAATATTGGTATAGGAGCACCGGAAGTATTAAGTTCTGGTACCGATCTTACCCGATTTTCCGTGGATGATTTGTATGCATACTTTGCCGGAAAGATTGTTTCGCATACGGATATTTTTGAGATGTCCGCTGATGATCTTGATTCGCAAGCTCAGGTCAAGGCGACTCGATACCAGCAGCTTTTACGGGAAGCTGGGTACGAAGAGGTGTCACCGATTACCTTTGGCTTCTTCTTTGAACATCAGGCATTAGCNGTGACCGCTCGCAAAGGCGACCAGTTTGGCGTTGTCGTTATTGATGATACCGGTATCCTGTGGTTCGCTCATATATCGATGGAACGCGCAATGACTGCCGACGACGCTTACTATATTTACAAAGGGCGCAAACTATTTGAATCCTTTGAGACTCTCGCGGAATAAGTTGATGAACTGCGAAGTACAGGAGACCGAAGAAAATATTTCTGACACCAGGTTTAGTCCGAAAAGTCCGCTGCGGATCCTTGTGCCAACGTTGGCTGTTCTGCTTGGCCTGCTCGTTTATCAGAGCTTTCGGCCTACCGAGTATGATGAATTTATAGGCCAGAATTTTGATTACAGCGGTGTAAGTTATACAGGTAAAGTTATTAACAGGGAGAGTCTTCGGGGGTCTGTTGTGGTAGTAAACTTTTGGGCAACATACTGCCCATTTTGCTTGGAAGACATAGAGCACTTGAAAGAGCTTCAGCAAGAACTTCGTCATCATGACTTCAAGATTCTCGGTATTACTTCGGATACGCGGGAATCACTCAATGACTTTTTTCAAGCGAGGGAGACTTTGCCCTGGCCATCGCTTTATGGAAGTGACGCAGCTAGTTTGGGGAAAACCTATAAAGTATCGACGATTCCCCGAGTTATGTTGTTGGATCGTAACGGCACAATTATTGCTGTCGCCAGAGGAATTAATGATATAAAAAGCCGCCTGTTGGAGATGGTCTACAATGGTTGACATTCTCAGCAAACCGGTTTGCCGTTAGGCTATAGATAACACTGAATAAAAATTAAATTTGAGACGTGAATGAATAAGCCGAAAAAGCAAGAAGAGACAACTAGTAGTGCCATGCAGTCGGAAGTCGGCTTTGTGGATATGGATCTGACAGACGAGATGATGAAAGCTCTGGAGCGAGCAGGTTATGAATTGCCCTCGCCAGTTCAGGCNGGTGTTATTCCACCAGCGTTGGATGGGCTGGATGTNATGGGACAAGCTCAGACNGGTACCGGAAAGACAGCAGCTTTCGCNATTCCAATTTTGGAACAATTNGCACCCCGNGAAGAGATCTCGAGTGTTCAGGCGTTAGTTCTGGTGCCTACTCGTGAGNTGGCAGTTCAAGTTCGCAATGAATTTGAAAAGCTAGCTTACTTCATGGACATCAAAACAGCGGCTATTTATGGTGGACATTCNATTAAGAAGCAAATCGAGGAATTAAAGCGAGGCGTTCAGGTGGTTGTCGGTACACCAGGNCGTGTGCTTGANCATATCCGNCGCAAGACACTCGATCTGCGCGAAACCTGGTGTGTCACGCTTGATGAAGCTGACCGCATGCTGGATATTGGTTTCCGNCCCGACATCGAACGAATCCTTAGTAGTATTTCTCGCAAAGATCGTCAGACGTTATTGTTGAGTGCAACGGTGCCCCCTTCGATTGAGCGGCTGGCCACGCGTTATATGCAAGAACCAACCGTACTTGATTTTTCTAAAGATGCTGTTTCAGGCGATAGCATCGAGCAGTATTACTTTTCAGTAGATAAAGCTAAGAAAAATGAGTTNCTCCAGCGACTCATTNAGCGCGATGAACCTGAACAGGCGATTGTTTTTTGCCGCACGNGGCGTGGTACTGACAAGCTGGCCAAGAGATTAAAAGAAACGTTTCCGAATGTTGGCTGNATTCATGGCGACATGAATCAGTCGGTACGAGANCGGGTGATGAAGAAATTTCGCGAGGAGCGACTTAANGTTTTAGTTGCCACGGACGTTGTGGGTCGNGGAATCGATGTAAGTACCATTTCCCATATTATCAACTTTGATACACCGGAAGATTGCGANGACTATGTACATCGNATTGGCCGNACCGGGCGAATGGGGAAAGAAGGCGTTGCCTACACTTTTGTATCTGAAGACGATGGTGAATTGCTAACCCGTATTGAAGTTCGCATCAACCAACTGCTCGAACAGGTCTATATGGAAGGTATGGAATTGAAACGCGAAGTTAAACAGGATATCAAGCCTGAACGATTGGCCGCGGTTGCAGCAATGCGTGGTCGGGGGCCGAAAAAACATCGTCGGAGATTATAAGATGAATCAACGGTTCCAATCATTTGAAAGCCTGCTTGGGCTGTTGGAACCGGGGACTTGTCTCGCATTTCTGCTGCTAATGGTGGTAGGTTGCGATTCGACGGAAACNGCTGTTTCNGATCATCCATCTAACGCGGCCTCTCAACAGCAGAATCAAGACGTCACGGATNTTCCACACTCAAATACCAACGANACAACTGCGNCTCNGCAGTCTTCCGAGAGCCAGGAAGACAATATGTNCGGTGAACTTTCCACAGAGCCGATTTCGCCTCCGNCTGAAGGTCAAGTAAAAGCATCGCCATTGCCCGTCCAATTCCAGGGGCCCGATGCCACCGCCAGAGAACTAAAAGTTGATCCTGAGCGGCTNAAGGCCAATGGAATTAGAACGCTCACCGGCAAGAACCTTATTCTGCATACAGACATTCCGTTAGATGAAGAACTTCGCAGCTGGCCGGTTATTTTTGAAAAGGCGGTAGAACAGTTTTGTTCTTATTTTGATGTCGATGGTGTCAAAGTGAAACAATGGCAGGTGAGAGCCTGTGTTATTCAGGATATGACAAAATTCAAAAACGCCGGTTTGCTGCCTCAGGCGTTACCTGAATTCCAGCATGGTTACGCATTAGGTGATCGGATTTTTCTTAAGGAACAACCAAGTGAATACTACCGTCGTCATTTGTTGATTCATGAGGGCGTACATTCCTTTATGCTCCATTTCTTTCACGGGAGCGGCCCTCCATGGTACATGGAGGGTATGGCCGAGATGTTGGCAACGCACCAGTGGGTTGGGCAGCAATTGAAGCTTCGCAGTTTCCCGGCAGACAGGACGGCAGTACCATTCTGGGGTCGTGTGAAAATCATCAAAGATGATGTGGCGCTCCGCAAAGGAAAGATGATTGAAGAGGTGATGCAATATGGGAGTAATGCTCATCTCGACGTGGAAGCCTATGGGTGGAGTTGGGCAGCCACGACGTTTCTGGACCGACACCCGGAATTCCAGACAACGTTCCGTCGACAGGTTCAAAAAGCAGGTGACTCATCGCCGCAGTTTTCGCTCGATCTAATTCAGGCATATGGTGATAAATGGCTGCGAGTTCGCCAGCAATGGCAGCTGTTTATCATGAATATGGAATATGGCTATGACCTTGTTCGGGAGGCGATTGATGATGTTGAAGTAAGGTCATACGCTGAACTGCCGGAGGAGCAGGCGATTCAGGTTCAAGCTGATCGAGGTTGGCAGTCGACCGGATTAGCCGTAACCAAAGGGATGAACATCCAGCTGGTAGCTAGTGGGCGATTTGTAATCCACCAGGAAAAAGATCAAGCAGGACAGGCAGTAGATCAATGGGAATCAGAGCCAGATGGAATCACAATTCAGTATTACAAAGGTAATCCGCTGGGTAAATTGTTGATCGCTGTCGACAATTTAAATCAGACGGGGCTCACAGGATTAGTATCTTATGCCGCGATAGGTGGTGGTGGAGAAATTGAGATTCCTTATGATGGTGTACTCTACCTGCGNGTAAATGACTCGCCNGCCGAGTTNCATGATAATCGCGGCGAGATTGAAGTNAAGTTNTCGTTGATGGGGGNGNATTAAAGATTTGGGCTTTAACCCGATTGACGATTAGCGACTTGGATTCAACAATTTGATAAAGAAGCGGCCCCAGTCGGCCTCACGTATCTTTAAACGAAGATTTGGTTAAACAACCTATGAGTATACTGCAGTCACAAGACCCAGCTGTTTTCGCCTCCATTCAAGCAGAAGAAGTTCGTCAACGCTCGGGGCTGGAGTTGATAGCCAGCGAAAACTATACGAGTCGCGCAGTGATGGAAGCTTGCGGCAGCGTATTAACGAACAAATATGCGGAAGGTTATCCTGGTCGCCGTTACTACGGCGGTTGTGTGCACGTTGATACTGCCGAAACCATTGCGATTGATCGAGCGAAGGAGCTGTTTGATGCCCAGGCGGTTAACGTTCAGCCGCATTCGGGTTCTCAGGCAAACACCGCGGTTTACCTATCCTGTTTAGAGCATGGAGATAAAGTCCTTGGGCTAGATCTTGCGCACGGTGGACACCTGACACATGGAATGCATCTAAATGTATCCGGCATTTTATACGACTTTGTCAGTTATGGCGTCGATCCGGAAACTCACAGGTTAGATATGGAGCAGGTTGCAAGTTTAGCGAAAGAACACAAGCCGAAGTTAATCGTTGCGGGTGCGAGTGCCTACCCTCGTGAAATACCTCACGAACGGTTTGCGGAAATTGCAGAAGATGTTGGTGCAAAACTCTTGGTCGACATGGCACACTACGCTGGTTTAGTAGCAGCTGGAGTTCATCATAACCCTGTCGATTGTGCAGATTTTGTGACAACAACCACTCATAAAACCCTTCGTGGTCCTCGCGGTGGAATGGTGATGTGTAAAGCAGAACATGTCAAAGGGATTAATCGCAGCGTGTTTCCGGGACTTCAGGGCGGGCCTTTGATGCACATTATTGCCGGCAAAGCTATTTGCTTCGGTGAAGCACTAACCGATGACTTCAAAGCTTATGGGCAACAGGTGGTCGACAATGCGAAAGCACTAGCGGATGCACTCATGTCAGCGGGGTTGACATTAGTAAGTGGCGGAACCGACAACCATCTGATGCTGGTCAATGTTTTTGCATCACTGGGTCTCGGAGGTCGGGCCGCGGAAGAAATCCTAGATCAATGTGGTGTTACCACGAATAAGAACATGTTGCCATTCGATGAGCGCAAGCCAACCGATCCATCTGGTGTCCGTATTGGAACACCAGCCTTGACCAGTCGTGGCATGGGTGTAGATGAGATGGTTGCCGTTGGTAACTGGATAGCGACCGCTTTAAAGAGTCCTGAGGACTCTGCTTTGCATCAGACCATCAAAAATGAAGTGGCGGCGCTGTGTGATCAATTCCCTGTCCCCGCCGATCAGTAACAAGTAATATGGTCGTTTCTTTGTCGCACAGAATTAATATTTAGTACGATATAAGTGTTCCTCATTGGGTTCGAACTGAGTTCGTTGGGGATTTCAGAAACCACACGCCTTTGGGCAAAAACTATGTCACAGACCAATCGAATTTTGATTGCTGACGATAATCAGGCTAATTGCGAACTATTGGATGCTTATTTAGCAGACCTGGATTGCGAAGTTGATTTCGCCAGCGACGGCCAGGAGACGCTCGATAAAGTTCAGTCATTTAATCCAGATCTCATTTTACTGGATATCATGATGCCCAAGTTTAATGGCTTTGAGGTTTGTCAGCAGGTCAAATCGAATCCAGAACATAGCGGTACGATGATTCTTATGGTGACTGCCTTGAACGAACGTGGAGATATTGAACGTGCCGTTCAGGCTGGCACGGATGATTTCCTTTCAAAACCCGTCAATCAAATTGAATTGGTGAAGCGAGTCGAGAACATGCTCAAGCTCAAGGGAGTGACGGATGAAGTTGAGCGACTGCGAAAGTACATCGAAGAGATGGAGCAGCAACCTTAAGGTCCACGCTTCCATGTTTTNAATAGACAAATTCAGATGACCCAAACCAACAATCNTCGAATCAACGATGCAGCCAAGAGGAAACGCCAGNTTTTCTCCTGCTGGTGTTGTTTATTATTGACTGCCTGGAGTCTGTCGGCCACGATGGCTCAAGATGAGTTTGAAGCGAAGCGAACTCTAATTTCGGCATTGATCGAAAAACTGGGCGACAGTGATTTCACGACCCGCGAACTTGCTCAGAGCAGATTAAGAGAATTGGGACTTGTTGCATTCGATCAATTGCACGAGGCTCAGACTGACAATGATATCGAAGTTGCGAAACGTGCCACCTATCTGATCCGCAGTTTGCAGGTGCAATGGTCTCTGCGAACCGATGCTCCGGAAGTACGACGCTTGCTGTCAAAGTATGACGAGAAGAACCTTGTCGGACGCCGAAGNTTGATGGAACAGCTTGCTAGCTTGNCAGATACCAAAGGGCTCGAGGCGTTGAGTCGAATGGTGCGATTTGAATC
The DNA here is from genome assembly GCA_002705165.1 of Planctomycetaceae bacterium. Classification (GTDB taxonomy): domain Bacteria; phylum Planctomycetota; class Planctomycetia; order Pirellulales; family Pirellulaceae; genus UBA721. The sequence goes on from PAJC01000012.1 coordinate 18,247, forward strand.
TGATGGACGACAATCCCGTTATGCAGCCTTGCAATTAATGAGGATGGCAGTCCCGGAATCAACGGAACAGGGGGAAGCCTTTGCGACTCGATTGCAGGAATTGCATGCACTTAGCTCCCGGACAGCCGCACGCTGGATAGAGGCTTACTCGAAAAGTCTGATAGATGCCGAAGCTTCGCTATCATTGTGGGATCAGATAACTCGCAAAGAGGAACAATTATTAACCACGTTTCCGGGTCGAACCAGTCGGGGATTGGTACGTGATTTGTTGCGACGACAATTCAGGTTGCTGCGTCAACTGGAACGGCAGGAAGAGGCGGCCGTCGTTGCTCGGCGAAGTGTTAATCTGCTGGACGGTTCGCGAGAACAACTGATCGAAGCGATCGATTGGTTCGCCAGTGAACAAAGTTGGATGTTTGCTGAAGNCATTGCCGACCGATTTCCCGTCGAGTTTCAGGAATATCCGGAACTGATGTATCGTCTGGCGGAGGCATTTTTGAAGGGGGGTGATGAAGAAAGAGCAAATCAACAAGCCGCTATCGCACTGGCCACTAACCCCGATGATCTGGATGCGCATATTGTAATCGCCTCTTTTTTGGCGAGTCGCCAACACCATAACTGGGCAATTGCTGAATACCAGCAGGGTATTGAACAGGCCCCGCTAGCGTCCGAAGCGGGTGTTCGCATGAGAATACTGCTGGGCGAAATTTTTCATGATTTAGAACGGGATGGNGACGCAGGCTTAGTGTTTGAACCCGTGGTTGAAAATCGCGAAAATGAGGATCTTNAGCAATCGGTGATACGTTTTTATTCGCAGATGGAATCTTTTGTATCTAGGTATTGGTATTTTCGTGCCTGTGATCATGCCAGTCGTGAACAGTGGGATAAGCAACGCGANTGTCTGGAGTCTGGATTTAATGAAGATCCGGATGATGGCGACATACTCATTGCGATGTATCGTTTCAAAGAGTCTGATAGAAAAGACGAGGATATACTAACACCTAATGGACTATTCCGAGCGAAGGCTTTGGATGCCATTCAAGCGTCGGCGATTTCTTACGAAGACCAAATCAAAGCGCTTGAAATTAAGATTAAGAACACTTTGGATCGTCTGGAGAAGCAACGTTTACAGTGGGATTTGGCTCGTGCATTGAACCAATATGCCTGGCTCGTCTGTAATACAACGGGTGACTATAAAAAAGCGGTGGATTACAGTGTGAAGTCATTGGAAATCCGAAACTGGGAATCTGCAAGTTACCTCGATACTCTAGGGCATGCATATTTTGCCGCTAAAGACTTTGAGAACGCGGTCAAATATCAGCAGCAGGCTGTTGATAAAGACCCTGGCAGTCTAGGCATGCGTCGACAGTTGAAAGTATTCCAAACCGCCTTGAATCAACAGCGGGNTAATCAAGGTTAAGTTTTTAACGGCATCGTAGATTGAGTTGGCTAAGCGAAGCCCGTCNTTTTAAGTGAATGATCGTTTTGCCATCTGGTTTAACTAGCTACCTAGAAGAATCGAAAACACCTCTCTCAAATCTGGTGTTTTATTTGCCGTGGCTCATCCTGTACGAANTTGGTTTGTGGCTGAGCGGCGATCCATACAGGAATCTTGCTGATACCTGGTTGCGCAATGTATTGCAGTGGGCAGGCTTCAGCCAATATCTCCTGCTTCCCCTTTTGTCGTGCGCCATCCTGCTTGGTTGGCATCATATCTCTAAACAGGCATGGAAAATTCATTGGCATTGTTTGCCGGGGATGTTTTTAGAGTGTGTAGCCTATGCAGTATTATTGATCTGTATTTTTCGTATGCAGCATGTGTTGGTGAGTGCGGTTGATCAACTTGCCGATAGTCCAACGGCGGTAACTCTGGATACAGAAACAGCATGGTCTCCCAATGTGCACTTGTTGCTGATGTTGGTGGGAGCCGGGATTTATGAGGAGCTCTTTTTCCGGTTGCTGTTGTTACCGGTCACAGTGTGGGCTTTATTACGGATTGAATTGAAGGACTGGTTTGCTTATACGCTGGGTGTCGTGCTGGTCAGCGTCGTGTTTGCCGCTGCTCATTCGATTGGGGCTGAGCAGAACTGGTTTACATTTGCCTTTCGGTTTTTGGTGGGCCTGATCTTAGGCTCGATATTTTTGAAACGCGGATTTGGCGTCGCTGTCGGTGCTCATGCACTCTATAACGTTGCTGTTGCCTTACTNTATTCAGTCCATTAAACGCGGAAAAAAGATTGGCTTTTGATAATGGCAAGGTCATCCGGGAAAGTATGAAACGCCTGTACTAACAGGCTGCTTTGACGGGTTTCCAGATTGACATAACTCATGGCTCCTGTTGCCATACGACCATTGTTATTAAAGAAGTGGGCCATCCCACGAAGTTCGCTGTCCTGACTTAATTCTTGTTGGAAGGACCAGAAGATCTCCTGCGGAACCACTTCCAGTTGGAAACTTGTTTGGTATTCGATACCCCGGCAATTAAGAACCTCGTTGCGTTCGCCAGCAATGGGGTGAGAAAGCAGTCTTCGCCGTTGTGGCAAAGGCTGTGACTGTGCCGACGCAACTTCTGCAATGGTGATACCATTGTGNGTGAAAGTGATCACATGTCCATCCCGAGTTATATCGACTTTAGCTTCATAACTTCCGCGACCGATTTGACGACTCTGGAAAACTTCGAAGAGTTCTGGGTGGAGAGGGCGAGAGAAGAGTTGAAATGTAAGTTCTTTGACTTTCGGTCTTAATGAAAGCACACCGAGGTTCCCGTATTTGTAATCTCGTCAACNGATAAGTGANTGACGAAGATGTAATTTACTTGTTTTAGGCTTTACAAAGTACGTCGGNCTGTGAGTTTCAACGACTCTGTTCAGTTCCATGAAGAGCTTATTATATTAATTTCATGAGAGCATAACATAGAATCTTGCCGGTAATTTCTGAGGTTCGAGCAAATTATTTGAAAAGAGATTCCAAATTGCTAGCAAGATGAGTCAGTTTGCTTAAGGAACTGCCGAATGAGGTCGTTGACTGCCTGTGGATGCTCTAGTGGTGCCATGTGTCCCACGTTTTCGATAATCTCGATGGTTGCGTTGGGCATAGCAGTAGCAATNGCCCGCATTTCGTCGGCTGGGCTGATTGCGTCGTGCTCACCACAAATAAGGAGGGTGGGAAGATTAATCTCAGGTAGCCAGTGGGTGGCCTCGGCACGTCTGGCAAGNGCATANTGAGTTTCAGCGATCATTTGATAATCGCTCCCGGCAATGATGCTGCGCAATTGGGAAACTCGCTCTGGAACAGCTTGAGCAGAGTGCTTGCTAAATAATTTGGGAATCATACCGTCGGCAGCCAGTGTGCTACCGTTGGGCCCTTGTGCTGTGATTCGACTTGCCATTTGCCGCCTTCCACGAGCCATTAGTTCAGTATCTCCAATACTTCGTGTATCACATTGAATGAGGCGGCAAATACGTTCTGGAAAGTTCTTCCAGAATTCCCATCCGATGTATCCTCCCATGGAGAGACCGCAATAGGTTACCGGCTCAAAGATCGCCAGGGCGTCAAGAAGCCCCGAGAGGTCTTCGGCAAACTGCTTCATTGAGAGGGGAGCCGTTCCACGAGTTGTTTGTCCGAAACCCCGGAGGTCCGGCGCGATGACTTGATACTCNGTAGCTAGAATTTCGAATTGAAACCGCCACATGGAGTGATCCAGTGGGAAGCCATGAACAAGCAGTAGTGGTCGCCCCTGACCTCGGATCTNATAGGCGACGTTGATATCTTTAACGCGGGTCCGTAGCATTGATTCGTCTTCTGGCAAAGATAGCCATGGCCATCAGGGCAATTCCCAGACCAGCTATCCCTAATTCGATAAAGCCATAAAATTGCCGTGAGTTATATTCTTTTTGCCGGGCCTGAAAGTCATCTTCCTGTTGCTCACCCAGCCCNATACCACGGATAAGTCGCCACTGTTGGATAGCAACCAGAGGAGGCATTTGGTCGATGACCGCATTTCCATACAGCATTGCCGCTTCGGTATGGTCAGTCATGTCAATCTGTCCGGCCTGAAAGAAGTGGTAACATGCAAGGCTTAAGCCAAGGGCGATAAAGATACTACCCAATCCAAACANGATGCCGTTACCTTTGTCCCACGTGAGTTCGANAGACTCGTTTTGTTCTAGAGCAAGCGGTAGTTCTCGAATTTCACGCAGGTTAGGAGCGACAATTTCTAAATGGCATTCATCACAAGTTAAGGTCTTTCCGGCATCGATTGTTGAGATGCTGAATTGCGCGCCACATTTACATGATAGTACGTAGTATGCCATGAGCTCTATTGTAGACCGATTGTAAGNGGATTGGTTAATGATNGTTAGTCGGACGGTGCGGCTGACCCTCGNGCAGCCCACCACGGCAGGCTGATGCCNCCGTCGACNAGTAATGTAGCCCCCGTCATATATTCATGTTGAGGATCGCTAAGAAAGAGGATGGCACGGGCGATCTCCTGTGGATTGCCTAGTCGGCCCAGCGGGATTTTAGCACCAGCTTTTTCCAAAGTTTCCTCATCGGCGAATTTTCGTTCGCCGGGTGTATCGATCCATCCGGGTTGAATCATGTTGATACGGATGTTGTGTTCAGCAACTTCAATCGCGGCAGTACGCGCCATGTGTTCGAGCGCTGCTTTGGACATGTTATACGCCATAGCTCGTGGAGCCGGGATGAAAGCATGTGGCGAACTCACAAGCGTGATGATGCCTCCCTCGCCTTGCGTAATCATTTGCTGAGTAGCAACTCGCGTCAGATAAAAAGCCCCCCACATCGTAACATCGACAGTACGGCGAAAACCTTCCATGTCGGCTTGGTAGAACAATTCTCTGTCACTGTAAGCCGCATTACTGACCGCGATATCAAGGCGACCAAATTCACAAACAGCCCTATCCACAAGTGCTTTGACTGACTCCAGATCCGCTACATCGGCTTGATGGGCAACGGCTTGACCTCCGGCCTTTTCGATCTCCGCAACGACTTCCGCCGCCTGATCGGCATGGGAGCGATAGTTCACAATGACACTGGCCCCCGCTTTACCAAAGGCAATGGCTGAAGCGCGGCCGATTCCCAAGCTTGAGCCCGTAACCACGACAACTTTGTTTGATAAATCCGTACTCATCGAAGTGCTCTGCAAGTAGTCTTCTGTTGATAATGTTAGGTAATGGAAGTATGCCACTTATTTCCCAATAGGCNGTCTATTTCTTACGTAGAACTGTTTAAGTTAGCCCACNATTCGCGATGAGAATTTTTAGTATTCTGTTAAAAAAGGCGCCTTGGCCCTAATGCGTTTGGCACCTGTATCATTGCTGGAAAAAGTTTGTCACCCTCTCCTCGCATGTTCCAGGGAAGGGGCGAAAGAGAGTGTTCCAGCCAGGGAAGAGTCGGGCTGGTTATGTTATGAGGATTCTCAGGAATCCTCCGACTTTGAGACTAGACCCTTCATAGGACGTAGTTAAAATTAACGACATAACGGTGGCTCAGTTTCACCAACCTTTGAGGTGAATGAGCTTAGCAGCGAGACATTCGATTTGAACGGACACCAAGGAAGTCTTCGTATCGAGTTTTTCAAAGCTGAAACCACCATCCGGTGATTCCGGATAGTGGATCCGCGAGTGAGGTTAAACCGTTCGCTAATCCTGATTGGGTATTAGGCTTTGCGAATGTTGAACCTGATCGAATTAGCAAGCTAATCGGGCTGAACGTTTTATTACGAGGCGGTTCCGATGTCAAGGCTGCTTAATTCGGTTGAAATGTTTCGCGGGAATTACCACCTAGCCGAACTGATGGTAGCATAGCATCATGTTCAATAGAGAGCCGACGGCGAAATGCCGATGCTATATTGAACTTCTCAGCTGTCAGATCGCACACTGACCTGGTCAGTTAAGGGTTTGAGTTTCGAAAGAGCTTAAACTTCGTTGGATGTCGTCCAACCCGGTAGCAAATGGATTTTCTACTTTGACGACCTTGTAGGCACGAGATATCATTGCTCGAGCATAGTCCGACACCCGATGGTGAATGGCCATTGAGTGCCATTGGTTAAATCCGAGAAAATACTAGACAACACAAGAGTAACGTATGAGCAGATACGATCCAATTCTTGATGATTTTGAAGAAGATAGTGAAGTAACCGTTTCCAGCGGATTCAAAAAAAGCACGGGCAACTCTGATGGAGCAAATCAGAAGTCTAAAGCCAGCAAAAATGCGAAGGCTGAAGACACCAAGGAACCCGATGATGAAGAGCTGGCAGAGGTAGAAGAGCAGGAATCCTGGTCAGATGACCCGGTTCGAATGTACCTGACTCAGATGGGTGAAATCCCACTTCTAACTCGTGTTGAAGAAATTCGACTGGCGAAACGTATCGAAGACACGCGTCGGGATTTTCGAGCGAAACTGCTCGAGTCTGATTACGTTTTCCAAATGGCGTTCAAGATTCTCCGCCGAGTGCACCTTGGGGAGCTGCCATTCGATCGAACTGTTCAGGTTTCTGTAACTGATCGCCTGGAAAAAGAACAAATCATGGGGCGTATGCCGGGCAACCTCGATTTAGTCGAGACTTTGCTTCGACAGAATAAACGCGACTTTCGAGTAGCGGTGAGTAAGTCGTTCTCTAAGTCCGAGCGTCGTGAAGCCTGGAAGAATCTGGGCCGCCGGCGTCGCCGTTGTGTTCGCCTGGTCGAAGAACTAGGGCTGCGTACTCAGCGTATTGAGCCGATGATTAACACCCTGAATGATTTCAGTGAATGTATCGACAAGCTATTGGTTGACCTTCAGGAAGCTAAAGAAGCTAAAGATCATCATCGGAAACGTGACCTCTTGTCACAATATCGCAATATCATGCTTGCGATTCAGGAAACGCCAACCAGCCTACGTAATCGTGTGAAGTATCTGAATGCAATCCATGCAGAATACCAACAGGCTAAACGGGAGTTGTCAGAAGGTAATCTCCGACTTGTTGTCTCGATCGCTAAGAAATATCGCAATCGTGGTTTGAGCTTCCTTGATTTGATTCAGGAAGGTAACGCTGGTTTGATGCGAGCGGTGGATAAGTTTGAGTATCGGCGCGGATTCAAATTTTGCACTTATGCCACCTGGTGGATTCGTCAGGCGATTACCAGAGCGGTCGCAGATCAAAGTCGGACCATTCGTATTCCGGTACATATGGTGGAAACCATGTCTCGAGTACGTAACGTATCTCGACAACTCGTGCAGGAACTTGGGCGTGAGCCAACATTGGAAGAGACGGCACGTCGGGCTGAAACGACCGTTGAAGAAGCACGCCGCGTGCTGGCAATGAGTCGTTATCCAATCAGCCTTGATCGTCCGGTTGGTAACAGTGAAGATAGCCAGTTTGGTGACTTGCTGCCCGATGGTGATGCTGAGAGTCCTGCCTCAGGAGCGTCTCAGGAAATGCTTCGTGATCGAATTGGCCGAGTGCTGAAGACTTTAAGTTATCGAGAACGCGAGATTATTAAATTGCGTTACGGTTTGGGTGATGGTTATAGCTATACGCTCGAAGAAGTGGGACATATCTTTAAGGTCACTCGCGAGCGAATTCGTCAGATCGAAGCAAAAGCTGTTCGAAAATTGCAGCAGCCAAGTCGTAGTCAGGAACTTGTCGGCTTTCTCGACTAAAACGCAATCTCAACCGGTTAAAGCACGCGAGTTGGAGACAACTCGCGTTTTTTGTTGGACAGAAGAATCAGATCTTCACGTTTTGGCAATGGCTTTGCCTACTAATCGGCCACTCGTCATGGCCCAGGCGATGTGACAGCCATGACTCCAAAGAATCATGCCGTTGAGGCCACACTGACCAACCGCATACAGGCCGTCGATCACACTATCGTCTTTTCTCAGCACCTGTAAATCCTCATTAATGGCTGGACTACCTTCGGTAGTGGTGAAATATGACTTGACTGGACCCAGCAAGACCCACGGGCCCCGCGTCTCATTGAAAGCCTCGTTGATAGTGTTGGTTAGGCGTTTGCGGTTGAAATTGTTTGTCTTTGCGAGGTCGGCGAGTGTGTGGAATTTAGTACAGATATCAGGACGTAGCCGGAGGTAGTCGTCGGTGTACGCGTAAGCAATGTCCGGTGCCGTGGAAATGAAATGGGGCCACTGCGAAAATTTTCGGGCTTGTACGGGCCCCATTAGGATATAGGCCCGCTTATTGGTTTGGTTCGAGACGGCAATGTTTCGGGTTGTCGCTTCCTTCTCATTACAAAAGCGTTCTCCGTTTTCATTAATCAGAATGGCTCCCTGCTCAAATAATGCGTCTTCAGGATGTTGCCAGGTGACCAGGAGGCGTTTGATAATGATTTGGAATATCCACTCCGGTAAAACCCGAGCAATCCAATGTTGCAATTTGGCCAGCGGCCCAGCGGTTGGAAGCCACTGTTGAAATGGGCGTCGGGCGGTGGCGATGAATCGGAGTTCCGGGCCATACGTGATGTCCATGTTGATTAGTTTTGCGTCAACGCTTTCAGCTAAGAGATGCCCAAGGCCTCTCGCATGAGGATTGATCCCCTCAATATTCTCATAGCCAGGTCCTTTAAAGCGTTTGATTAGTTCCGGATTGTTGGCATAGTCACCGGCAGCCAACACGACGGCATGTTTAGCCTGCCTTGTTTGCAATGCACCGCTCCCATTTTCGTATTCGACTCCCGAAACACAACGCCCGTTGGTTAATAGTCGTTGAACGGTGGCGTTAGGAAGTATTTGTACACCTTGCTTTCTTGCGGCTAATTGTAATCTTGCAATATACGCTTTGGCTCCGGGAATCACGTTGTGCATGCGGGGCTGGGTATTAGGAAGTTCGACAGCTGGCCCGACAAACTGTAGCCCATGGGTCTGCAGCCAACTCAGAGTTTCTGCTGCAT
>PAJC01000013.1 GCA_002705165.1 Planctomycetaceae bacterium
GGCTTTTAATCGCCGCCATTTTTTATTCGCTTGTTTCCGATATCCTTCGGCATCTCCTTCATTGAGGTGACTGCCTAATGCCAGTGCAAAGTCGTAAAGTCGACGGTGCACGAGCGCCAGTTCCTCGTCCTCTTCGGCTTCGTCACTATGTTTCAGAAACGTACGAACCATCCATACGTGACTAAGTTGTATATCGAGTTGCCGCATTAACTCAGCTTCGTCGCTCATGTTTCTAGCCATGCTTTATGAGACGTGGACTGGATTCAGATCAGCTTTCTTCCGAGTGGTCATCGGGGTTAGTAGCTTCCTCTTCCCCGGTTGCTTCATCCTTAGCAGGTTCATCCTCNGNAGGTTCATCCTCNGNAGGTTCATCCTCNGNAGGTTCATCCTCTGTAATGACTGTCTCTACTTCTTCGGCCGGCTCGTTTTCTGAATTCACAGCTTCGATGTTGGCAGCATTCTCTTCACGAGTCTGATCCCATAAAGGCTTGTCTTCCTCACTGGACGTTTTCTTTTTTCCCGGTTTCGGTGCGCTGACCAGCGTCACGATGGCACCGACGATTACAATTGTCAGACTAGCGAAGAAATAAGGACTTACATCACTAACGGCTTCCATCTCCATTACAGAAATCATGGTATTGATGATGGGNGCGCCTCCAAATACTAATGGCATGACAAAGACAGGTTTCCCACCAAAGGTGAAAGACAGAATGATTCCCAGAGCGCCCACTGANCCACACACACCGGCGAGCAACGAGAAAGTCCAGCCTGAGGTTGTCGTTTGTTCGGGGAATCCGGAACTAGACATGATCAAAATAGGAATGATCACGGCTAAAACAAAGTAAGAGATTCCAACGCACAATAGTGGGCGTAAGCGGCTTCCTTTCATCATGGCCTGACTTTTGTGCAGGACACTTCCGTAGGCACCCCAACTGAGCACGGTCAGACAGATTCCACCTACAATCAACATGATATTTGTTTTCTTTTCTTCACTACCTNCAGCGGAAGGAGTAGCTTCACTCAGTTCTCCGACCGCAGTTTCTGTTTCTGTAGCTTCCTTCTCTGCCGCTGATCCTGGGGCCAGATCCGTCGCCGAAGTTTGTTCTTCGTCATAACGAACCGTTGTAATTTCTGCTTGCAGTTGAGTGGTCGTTTTCGNAGCTGCTGTAGGTTTAAAAGCAAAGACACCACAAGCACCAAGCGCGACCAGAATAATACCCAGATAGAATGAGGGGGTGACTTCTTTGAAGAGTTTAGCCATGTACATCGAAACAAACGTATTTACTACCGGTGCACAACCAAAGACGATCGGCATTACGTAGGTTGGTGAACCACCATTGGTTAAGGCGGTGATAATTCCCAGTGCACCGAAGGCTCCTAAAGCACCAGCGGCCAAACCCCATTTAACTCCGCCGGCACTCCATTCACCCTGCTCACCTTTTGATTTCAGTACATAGATTGGCACAATAACAGCGACGACAAAGTAGGAGATTCCAACGCACAGCAGTTGAGCCCAGGAATTATTATCCATTCCTGTTTTGCCGTGATGGAGCACAGGCCCGTAGGAACCCCAGCAAACGACAGTTANTAAAGCAAAGGGGAGGGAAGCGACAATACCACGCATGTTTTAATTCTCTAAAGAAAAGCCATTGAAGCATTTTGTTACTAAGATGATCAGTCTAACCGATTATGAANTGGATTGTTAGGCTTGCAGGATCGAGTCAGAAAGAGCTGACAGCAGAGGATCATCATCCTGATTACAGAACCCGAGATGGAGATGCTTTCTCCAGCCTTCTGCATGACTAAACTGACCCGACATGGTTCCTAACTTCTGATCAAGATCAGCCATGGTTTTCAAATAGGAGTCCAGCCCCTGGCTTTCGTCCAGCCACAGNTTTTGGCTGGCATGTAANGCCAGCATATCTTGTTTTCGTTGNTGNAGATCGGTGACATCAACGTAGTANTCCGGATAGATTAAATCGCCGAGAGGGTCATGGTGTGANTANGGCTGAGCGTGATAGAGCGTCACTGTTTGTGTTGTCACCTCAGTAGCAGGTTGCGTGGGATAGTTGGGCATACCACGACAAAATGCAGCCGTGACTGCCAGCCGACAGGTGTTGGTATGATCTTCCATATAATCCTGAGGACTGTGAGTCAGAATTATATTTGGTTTCACAGTACGAATGACCGCGGTCAATTGCTCGAGTGTATCTTTGTGGTAAAAAACTTCCAGGTCATTACACAGCGGCGGATGGAATACAGCATCGACGAATTCAGCGGCAGCCTGAGATTCTGCGAAACGAATACGGGCGGTTTCCTCTGCAGAATGAATGGTACTCCCGCAGCAGCCATTGGCAACATTCATATAGTGAAGTTTGTAACCTGCGTCGGACAGTCGCATCATCGTTCCTGACATTAAGAATTCAATGTCATCGGGATGAGCACAAATAGCAAAAGCTGTTTTCATGATGAAAGTCCTTGTACAGGATTGGTTTCGTTATTCACCACGCAAGGCAGGAATTAGAGGAGCTCGTAGTGTGGCTCGGACAGCCAGCAGTCCCGAAATAACTCCAACAATCAGGATAATCACAAGCATTACAAACAGGTCTCCTCCGGGGGGCGATGCATCAGCGAAGAGGATGTGAGGTAGCACCGCGACCATAGCAGCGAGTACTCCCGTCACCAGACCTGTGCAAAGCAAAACGATATTTTCACATAAGACCATTTTCGCGAGCCGACCGGGGGAGAAACCAGTTGCTTGCATAAGAGCAAGTTCGCCGCGGCGTTCCAAAATGCTACGCAACTGTACCGTGGCCAGACCGAAGGTTCCCAAAAGCAACCCCAACGCACCTAAGCTTTGAAAGGCGCTAATGTAAGTGTTTTGAACAGCGAGTAATTCTTCCAGTAGTGACTGCGTGGATTGCATATCTAACCCCTGATCACGGAATCGATTCTCTAAGAGGGAGCGTATTGTTCCCTTGGATTCTTCGCCCGTAGCCAGGAAATAACGGTAACCACTGATATGGGGAAATAGATGCTTAAAGTCCTGCTCTCCTACCAATAGGCTGCCCTGTAGAATACTGTGGGCCAACAGCCCGGCCACCTTGAAATGAACGGTGTGACCGTCTTCATACGTGATATCGAATACCTGTCCCATCCCTCCATATAGTTTCAAACTATACATAGCCGTGTTTTTATCAATGACTACCGGCACAGGATCCTCCTCTGTACCGCGAAGGTCGGTGCCGATGGAGTCTAGGACGTGCCAGGGATTAGCAGCCTGGTCAGCACTGGCAGTACTCGCTCCCCATCTAAAAGGAGTTTCAGCATTGTCGAAATAGGAAACAAACGTTTGTGGTACCCCGAGTACTCGGGGGCGTGCTGCCTGATAAACATTGCTACAGCTGGCATCGTCACCAGGTTTATATCGCAAGCAGAGGATGGTTTCAGTGGTCAATAGATCAGCATCCTCCTTCTCGAAGACGCTAGTGTGTAAATCATGTTGTGCTAGATTTTCGTAAACAGGCATGGAGCTTAATCCCCAATAGGTAAATCCACCGCGACCATTTTCGGAAGGTGCCAGCTTGAACGCTCCCATTGCGATAATGAGGAAAGATGCCGTGGCCATTAAACCAATCGTTAACGTACTTCGCCCCGGATTCCTACCGGCATTGCGAGACGCTAGCCAACTTAACGGCATATTAAGATGTCGAATTCCATTTGTATTCCAGCCACCCTGAAGCAATGACCGTATGCGAAGTAATAACGCTGTTAAAACCAGGAAGCCAGCTCCTACAAAAGCTCCGGCTTGGCCCTCACTTCCTAGCGATGATCCAATCCCAGGTAGGGCAGCAACAATTGCAAGCATCATCCCGAACACAAATAGAATCAAAGTGACGCTGATTTTCCGTGGCTGTATTTTGGACGCAACCGTCATGACAGCATGATCAGAATTTCCCGCCAGTAGCCGGCGTGCTGTGACGTTGCTTATTCTTCGTATCGCCCAGGCAATAGTCCCCGCGGAGATGAGTACGCCTAATAGGTAACCTATGGCTAGACTACGAAACGTGATATGGAATGTGAGAAAAGAAGTAACGACCGCATCTACCCACCAGGTACTGAGCCCGGTGAGCATCAATTTACCATAGGCAATGCCGATGACGGATCCGAATGCTGCTCCAACAGCGGATACAGCCACTGCTTCATAGATTAACAGTTTACTGATTTGCCTCCTTGTAAGTCCGATAGCCAGGAGCACCCCAAGTTGGGAAGCTCGTTGTTGGATCCCCAGTTTGAATAGTACAATAATAAGCATCAAAGCACTGGCGATGACAAACAGGCTCAGACCTAAAAACAAGCCATCAAAAGGTGTTGAGCCGGCTGCTGCCTTAAGGCCATCTCGTTTGACAGAGATGAATTTCATATCAAGAGTCTCTTCGGATCGTGAGATCGCACCCTGAAGTTTCTCCGCTACAGCCTGTTTATCACTGAAGGGGACTCGAATCGTCGTGTGATTTCCGAATCGGCTACCCCATAGTTTACGACCCAAATTTAAGGAAACAAATGCTTTGGGAGTGGTGCGGTAATTGTTCCAATAATTATCATCCTGACCGCGAATTCGGTTGACCGTAGCAAATGGAAGATCCCAGTCATTTATCGAGTCCTGATCAGTTACACCCGGGACTTCAGGCGTGAGATCAGGGTCGTTGAGTAAGGTCGGCGGTTGATTGAATAATGCTTTTCGTCTTCTTGAGTAAGGTCGCCGTGGTTCAGTGATCCTAAAGATCTCGACGACCTTTAGATCGACCCATCGTTCAATGGTTTGTCCATGTGTGGTTTCCGGCTCGAAGTAATCGATCCTCAGATAGTCACCCAGTGAAATCCCAAGATCTTCTGCCAGCCAGCTATTAATAACGACTTCGTCATCCCCAATTAAGACGGGCTGATGCTCGGCATTTAATAAGGGCCCTAAACCTTCTTTGCTATCAATGGCTGTGATCATGGAATAGGGAACAATCCCTCCAAATATTTCCGGCTCACGTTTTTCTCTAACCACACCACCCTCTACGGAGGGCCTTTCCCCGGCGGGGACTTTCATCATGGCATTGGCGAGGTAAGTTAAGACCGGCTGCGCGTCATCTCCCAGAGCNGTGTTGGCCAATTCNACAGTTTCATCATCCAGCATCATTTTGACGCTTGATAAACTGTGNTATTTCATGACGACGTGGTCGTCAGCGGCTCCGTCTTCGGCCTCCCAATCAAGAATCACATCCGTAATGAGAAGGCCGAGGTCATCAATTGTTGGCTTGAGCGATTTTTGCAGAATTGCACTCGCAGCTTCGCCGGGAGGAGAATCGATTTCGCCACCAGATACCAAAAGTGCATTTGCTCTATCTTCCTGATCTAATTCATCCTGCAAAAAAGCTAGATTCACGTAGGCGTTTAGAGATACCTGTTGAGAGGAGGCTAGTGAAAAGCGGCCCAGGTCTTCTGCAGGAATGATTTCGGAAATGGTCAGCCGCGGGATACTNCGAATNCGATCGTCCTGACTCCCCAGAGGACTATCGGCATTNACTTGCTTATCGTTTGGAAGCCTCAAGGTAACCGTGTCACCAACGTTGACGCCTAGTTCGTCAGCCAGTGGTTGATTCAATACAATTTGGTCTTCGGCGGGCTGNATCGACTGTTCGCGTTCGATTTGACCGAAACTCCAGAATTGTTCATTGACNCCCAGGACGAGNATGTTCGAGGCAACGTTGATATTNTTAGCTTCGCCCTCGTCGAACGAAGACTCAAGCGTTCCCTGTGGAAATAGAATCGCAGCGGTGGCTTGTCGATAGAGTTCTTGCTGGAACGCTTCTGAGGCTTCTAATTCGTTAGCGAGTTCTTGTCTGAAAAAATGTGGTGTTACCAGAACTTCGTCAATNAACCCAAGTCGNCCCAGTGTGAGTGCTCTAAGACTGCCNCGCATACTGTCACCGATCAACAATGCTCCTGTCAGTACAGCGGTTGCCGCNGCAACACCTAACGCTACCGTCAGGTTAATNCGCCAGTGGTGAATCAGGCTNTGCAGAACGAATCGTTTATTGTTCATATTGCTACAATCTCAGTCGTTAAGCACCGGTGCTTGTCAGGCGGCCGTCATTGATTTCCAGTTGTTGTCCAAGCATTCCGGCAAGTTCGCTACTATGAGTGACGACGACGAGAATCATGTCTTCAGCTTGTTGGATCTCCAGTAATAGCTCCCCAATTTGCTGAGCATTCTTACGGTCTAGATTCCCGGTGGGCTCATCTGCCAGCAAAAGNGAAGGCCCACAGATGAGGGATCGTGCAACAGCGACACGCTCTCGCTCTCCACCAGACAATTCTGCCGGACGATGATGNGAACGATCAGTAAGTCCTACCCGTGCAATTAGTGATTCGGCACGGCTAACATCGTCCGGAGAAGGTTTGCCATTGGCCATCGTCGGGATCAAAACNTTTTCCAAAACACTTAGTTGAGGCAGCAGATGGTGTTCCTGAAAGATGAATCCAATGTTTGCATTTCGAAAGGATGCCAACTCGTCTTCTGCGAGGTGAAAAGGGTCGATGTTATTGAGTGTGTAAGTACCGCTGGTTGGGTGATCAAGTGTTCCAAGGATATTCAATAGCGTACTCTTACCGGATCCGCTAGGACCAATCACGGCGACATTATCANCGCCGGTCAGTTCGAGCTCAATTCCTTTAAGAATCTCGAGCGGCTCGCTACGAGTAGGATATTCTTTTTTCAAATCATGAATGACAAGTTGTGCCATAGTATTGTCCTGCCTTAGCTTTCCAGATCAGTATGAATCAGTGCGAGACAGCCAATGCCGTAAAACGTGTACTCGACGTCACAGACTTTATCCCACTCGGCACCATGAAAACCACCGTCGGTTTGCTGGAGTCTATTAGCATACCTCAATAATTGCGTTCTATCGATTTTCTTCCCGCCCCCCAGATCAATCAACGTAAGAAAACCAGTGAAGGAACTTAAAAGGTCGGCGATGGGAATCCGGGTATTTGCGCGAAGACCACCGTGATCGGTCTGCATCTCTCCGAGAAAATCAATTGTGTCCTGACGTAATTCTTCATCCAACGCATTGAGTATTTTGAGGATTCCGATGGCAGCTGCTGTAGGATTGGTACCCGCGCGCTTTTGTTGCCGGACTTCTCGAAAACCACCACCGGTCTCATTTTCCTGGTCAAATACAAATTGAATGAGAGGATTTGGATTTGCCAGAGGGCGTTCGATTAATTCCCGACACAGGAGAACTAAAAACGAATTATAGGTGCTGCCAACATTGCTTGTTGGNCTCTTGGCATAGCCACCATCTTCGCGACGTAAGGTTTCAAAGAAATCGGAAACAGTGTCTTTCCATTGAGGGCCAGCTGCGCCAAAGACATCGGTGCCCGCCGCATTTTCTAAAAGCGAGGCACCGTAGATGAGTGCNGCCAAATCGACAACCGTTTCCTGTTGATTTAATCGAGAGCGTAAGAAGTTGGTTGCTTGCTCCGCCCGCTCCCCGTAAAGCTGACCAGTAATAGCGAGTGTTCTCAGGGCAAAGGAAGTATAGTAGGGATCACTGGTGCCTTCGCGACCTGCCCAACCTCCATCCCCATTTTGTTTGGCCCAAATCCAGTCGGCATGTCGTTNCCGTATTTCTTCCGGNAAGTTGCCCATGGCACTTGCCAGTCGAATCGTGAGCTCCTGAAGATACGCGGACATCGGTGTTGGAATCTATGAAGTACTGAGACAGATTAGGAGTTGTCGCTTAGCGTGGAATCTACNAANGCCTCAAGTCGCTGGCGAATATCATCCGGAATTTCTCGTGAGGTTGGGTTCTGCCCGTGTTCGATGCGGCAGCAGACGGTAGTGATTTCCCCAGTGGCAATCGTCTGGTCACTAACAATAAAAGTGTGATGGTAAGTAACGCTTCGCGAACCAAGNCGTTTGATTCGTACTTGGATCGTCATTTCATCTTCAAATGTTACAGGCATGCGGTAATTGGCATCGGCTGCAACCCGCGGCCAACTGACGGTCTCTTGCCCGGCATTTAGAACCACACTGGTTCCGATGCTTCTNAGCAGTTCATGTTCCGCTTCTTCCATATAAGTGAAGTAAGCGGAGAAGTGCATGATTCCAGCCGCATCCGTATCACGGAATTCAACGCGTTTGGTAGTAGTAAAAACTTGAGACATGGGTCTATTATAGGTAACGAGTTGATTGGCAAAGGGTTTGTTCTCTCAAAAGCGAATAATTAAAAAAACACACGCTCTGAAGTAGAGCGTGTGTTTCGTTGTTTTTCGCTTTTGTGAATAGCCCTTAGGGATTATTCACCACCGTAGGACAACAAACCCATGAAGCGGGCTCGTTTGATGGCCTGAGTGACAGCGTGCTGGCTGGCTGCTGAGCAGCCCGTCTTACGACGACCGACAATGCGGCCGTGACGATTCACAAGCTTCTTTAGCATGTCTACGTCTTTGTAGTCCACAAACATTGGACGTGGACGTTTGCCATCCACCATGAGTGGATCGCGTTTGCGAGAACGAGAACGAGCTTTGGTACGTTTTCGTGCTTTGGATGAAGAACGAGGTGGCATTTATCTTTTACTCCTGAACGCGCCTTTGCAGGCAATGGAAATCTTAACCGTTCGTCACCTCCCCAAGACTCGGTTCCAGTCTTTTGGACTCACCCANACTAATAGGCAATGGAGGAGGGAAAGAATCTATTCTAGGTCACGCCAAAGCCCCCACAAGGTCAAATANGTTTGNNCAGAGGGGATTTTTTCAATGTTTAACTATCNTNNATCTGAGCTTTTGACGGAGGAAAGAATTTGTTGAGTGTTTCTTCTGATGGCGTCTTNGTTACCAGCGAAACGAGGATCATAGATGCTGTGGAAATCAGAATCATGAAGGTNACTGGCATGACTCCCAACACGTCATAATGNGGATTCGATGCAAAACCCGAATCCTGGAACATGTAGAGCCAACTTAAGCCGGCACCAATTACAGCAGCGTATGCTCCCGCTTTCGTGAGTCGTCGCCAGTAGAGACTGGCTAGAACTAGTGGGAAGAGGCTGGAAAATCCGCTGAAACACCAAACACCAAGTGTAAATACGCGGCGAGGTTCAAACAGACTGAAGAGATAAGTCAAAGCGACGATTCCTACAATGAAAGCTCGAGCAATGAAGATCAGTTGTTGGTCGCTAAAACGTTCTTTTTTACTGTAGTGCGTCACGATGTCAGTTGTGAACATCGTTCCAACGCAGAGAAACTGACTATCAAGCGAGGACATGATTGCCGCCAAAATACCAGCGGATAATAAGCCCGCCATGAACGGGCCAGTCAGTGCTTTCACCGCAGCGGGTAAGACCGCATTGGGAGGGAAGTGAGGTGGGATCAGTGCGGCCCCGGTATCGGGATGTACAGCACTTGTCATCCAAACACCTAGTAGTACACAAGGAACCCAAACTAACATGATAAAAATTGGATGAGCGACCACAGCTAATTTGAAGCTATTTGCGCTCTTCGCTGTTAACCAGTGTTGGAACAAGTGCGGGAACATACCGACAGAAAGTGGCACGAAGAAGTAGGTAAGGAATTTCCAGGGAGACATTCCTCGTGGGGCATCCGGAGCCCATTTCGAAGCTCGGTATACTCCCTTCGCTTTTTTGCGAGTCCACTTAGTGGGATCACTTGGATTGCCAATTTTATCCTTAAACATTGTCAGACCAGCTGCATCGGCTCCAGACTTACGCTTGTAATGTCCTAAATCTTGATGCGAAAGAAGCTCTGACTCATAGTCATTTCCATGGCCGTCCTCGGGCAAGCGGTCATCTTGTTCAAGCATTGCCATATTGCGGTCCTGGATCGACAGGTCGTTAAGCAATCCATTCTTTTTGGCAAATGTAGCAGGCGCACGGTCCTTTTTGAGGAAGGGCGGAAGAGGCGCTTTGAACTCATCCATTGCGAGCTTCATCTGCTCTGCACTTAGCGTTAACTGACCATGATTCACGGCATAATTGTAGTAAGCTAACGTTTGCCATTTAGCATAGTCCAGTTTGTAATTTTCAAGGTCTTGCTCATCGACCGAACGCTTCATCTTTGTAGGGTTCTTTTCCAGGACGTTGTTCGTTGCCTGTTCCAGCCCACCCAGTTTGTTCGAGATGATGAAGAAGGTGATCAGTCCAAGGATCATGAAAACAATGGTTTGAGCAGTGTTTGCCATGGCAGTACCACGCATGCCACCAAAAAATACGTAGACCAGCACGACGATACAGATTACCAGAGAGGCAAGCCATGGCGGAATTCCGTAATCGTATTCTGCAAACGCCGATTCGAAAGCACCTTCGGTGATGCTGTTGATTACCGTTCCGGAAGCCATGACACCGATCAACAAGTAAGGAATAACTAAACCCACGAGAATTGGGAAAAGGATGATACCGATCCTGTCACTTTCTAGACGATCCCGGAAAAACTGAATTTGAGTTGTATAACCATACTTGCGTCCCAGACTCCAAAGTTTTACACCCAGCACAAAGAAGCAAAGTGAGTGGATAATACCGCTGGAAGAAGCCAGTAGGCCATAAACCCCCGCACCCTCCTTGAATGACTCACCTGTTGAACCGACTAACGCAAAAGCGGTCATGGTTGTACCAAATAAGGACATCAATAGCATGAACGGACCGATCGAGTGACTAGCAAGCATGTAGTCCTTACTCGTTCCACGAAATAACTTGCTAGAGAAAAGGCCTAAACCGAGAAGTAAGCAAAGATAGATCGTAATGATGATTAATTGAGTCATTATTCAGCGCCCTCCTGTGCAGGAGTAGACTCTGTCACCACAGCTTCCTCGACGTCTTCACTAAAATCGGGCCAGGCAATTTTTGTGGCCAGGAACCACGTGACACCAGCGCCAATAGAGATACCAGACTGCCAAAGCAATGCCATTGGCATAAAACCAAATACTGGTTCTTTGTTATCCCAGTTCCAGACATCATGGTGCAAAATGATCAGCAGGATCACTAAGCAAATGATGACAAACTTCCCGTTAGATTTATTCATAATCTGTTTTTAAGTCCGAAGGTATTGAGTGAAGCGCGAAACAGCGATGCCTGCGCTCTTTGTAGTAAACTACTAGTGTAGTATTTCAAAGCTATGTCCGCCACAATTTTCAAAACCGGAAATGGTGACTTCGCGTGCAGGTAGTCCTACAGTTCCTTTCACCCGAAAAGTTTTCCAAATTGCCGGCTTATGAAAGACTTGGAAGCATCCGCGTCCCAGGTCTTAACACTCTTGGATTATTTAGGTATCGCCATTTTCACGGCTTCAGCCATAGCAGGTTCCATGTCGTCAAAGATATCGCCCGCGGTATCATGAAAAATCCTGCCAATTAACAGATCAGTTAGATGGCCAATATGGTGAGGGTGCCCTTGGAGGAACTTGCCAAAGCTGAATTCATTGGTGTAATAGGCTTCCACCAGTTTATGAATCCATTGTGTGCCACTGCTGTAATCGTTGATCCACTTGCCCAGTTGCGCTGCCGAGAGATCGTTATTTTGCAAGCCTTCGACGATGGCGTCAGCAGCGAGCTCACCGGATTTCAGAGCAAAGTAAACACCGGAACTGTAAATGGGGTCGATGAATCCAAAGGCATCGCCAACGAGCACCCAGCCGTCACCAGATTGCCTGGACGTCTTGTAGGAAAACTCACGGGCAATGCGGTGTTTCTCAACCTGTTCCGCCGACGCTAGTCGGCGCTGCATCGCGCCACATAATTCAAGTTCTTCGGCGAATGTATTTTCAGGAGTAGATCGACCGTCGAGCATATAATCGCGATTGCCAACAACTCCCACACTAGTGATGTTGTCACGAAGGGGGATGAACCAGAACCAGGAGTCTTTCAGCTTGGTGTGTAAAATAATGGTGGCGCCACCATGCGGGCCAGGCTCTCTTTCGGCATTCTTAAAATAAGTCCAGACGGCAATTTTCTTCAGGTGCTCATATTCCTGTTTAAGATTGAGGTGGTTTGCTAGTATTGCGCTCAGACCTGTTGCGTCAACAACTACTTTGGCTTTTACTTGTTGAGTAGAACCGTCTTCTAATCCAAGTACCACTCCAGTGGCTCTGCCGTCATCAAATAGGACATTGGTGACTCGGGTTTTATCTCGACAGCAAGCTCCCTTTTCAGCGGCGTTGTCGAAAAGCATTTGATCGAAGGCGCTGCGTTCAACTTGCCATGTTTGCGAACACTCACGTGGATCATGTTTCTCAAAGAAGAAGGGGTTTGATTCTTTGCCAGTATGGCTAACAAACTGCACACTTAATTTTTTCACAAAATTACTATTGCGCATTTTGTCCAGCACGCCAAGGCGTTCAAACGACCAGAAGGATTCGGGCATGAGTGACTCACCAACATGAAATCGCGGCACGGCTTCACGTTCCACCAACAGCACACTGTAGCCGGCTTCTGCCACAAGAGCAGAGGCGGCACTACCACCAGGCCCTCCCCCCATGACGACAACGTCGTAGCTGTCGTTGATTGGCGCATCAGGCATGATTTCTCAAGTCCCTCTTTGGAGTTAGATAGCCGGCGCTACAACTTCAAGTAATTCAATGGCAGGTTCGCCATTACAGTGGATCCATCCGGTACGCCCCCAGACCTTTGTTCGTAATTCAAATCCGAATAAATCCGCCAAATCCTGACCGGCAGCTATTTGCCAAAGCTCGGAAAGCTCCACTCGGCGGAGTACATCACGTTCGATTAGGATTCTGCCCAGTGGTCTGCCTTCCCCTACGATTTCCTGTTGTACGTCTATTCCCAAATAATCAAAGTTAAGTCGGACGATGCCGAATTGAACGACGGTTTTGTCAGACTGCTTGGTCAGTAAGATCTTACGGCTGTAATAGTTAGCGACATGCATCGACTCGAGGACTTGAACGTCAACTAATTCATCATAGTGCGACTCCACCGTGACGGTCATGTGGTGTTCGTGAGCAAGTAACTTTTGATAAAGCTCGGGCATGCTATCAGCCGCAACTTTCGCCGGTTCGCCAAACTCCGCCGATTCTGGATAGAACAGCTCAATCAAGGTGCTGATATCAGGAGCGGGTGTATATGAACTCACGTGAACAAAATCCTATAGGTACAGGGGGTGCTGAGGGCAGGCGTGGTCTGAACTTTCAGGAAATAAAGATTAAGAGATAGCGGAACCCTAGACTTCAATGGGAGCTGAAACCAATTGTTGGACCTTCTCTTCCGGTTTTTCCAGTATGGAGTCGATCAGAAAGTACATTAGTCGTCGGAGGTCTTCCGGTTCGATTTCATCAGCAATGGATTCCGCTCGTGCTTGATGCTTATCCACTAACTGCCTTGCCATTTCAAAGACACCAACGCTTTCGTAGAGATGCTTGACGCGTTCGATACGTACCACAGGGTCCAACTCGTTATCTTCACGGCAGAAGTCAAGTAATTCAGCCCGTTTGTCAGCAGGCAGTGCTTCCAGAGCCAAGGCATGCAGAACCGTTGGACGTCCACCAAGAACATCGCCTCCGGCTGCCATTTTATTGAAGTCGTCACCCTGCCAATCCAGCAGGTCGTTGAGAATTTGGAAGGCAACGCCGAGGTTTCGAGCAAACTGCTTTACGGGTTCACGGTACTCACCGATAGGCTGAGCAAGGCGTATACCGGAAAGCATCGCGGCTTCAAATGCGGGCGATGTTTTCAGAGCGTAAACTTTGAGGGCATCAATTGGTTTCAGCTGTTTATCCAGCGAGTCACGCCACAATAATTCAGCTCCCTGACCTTCCGAAAGCTTTGTATGAGCTTCAGCCAGAACATCCAGGATATCGGTTGTTACCTCAGCGCCGAGAGTAGCTCCTTCGGTACTGACGAATCGGTAACCCATGCCAATCATGTAGTCACCGATATTAATCGCTGTTGGAATGCCATAGCGATTATGGACGGTTTCTTCACCATAACGGAACGGATCATTATCTTCGATGTCGTCATGGACAAGTGAAGCCTTGTGAAAGGTTTCAATCGACATGGCACATCGCTTGACCGAATCAGACCAGTATTCAATTGTCTTCGTACCATCACGTAGCGTGGCGTGGCCGCCGGTCAGGGCATCATAAGCTGCCAGTGTGATGAAGGGGCGGGAATGCTTTCCGCCTTTGCTGAGAAAGTCGTAAGCGACGGCTTCGGTGAGACCAATTGGGTCGATCGCTTCCAGGCCGTTGCCATCGACTTCACTGAGTCGTGGGCCGCCTCGCAAACGAGGGATAATGCGTTCGAGTTCATCGGCCTCGAATAACCCTGTTGATGCGCGCATCAGGTGAAGATAGGTTCGGGTCTGAGGGGCGGAAGCGTCGTATTCAATCTGGATCATTTCATCGACCCAGTCTTCATCCACGGCGGTGTTTCGACAGTCATCAGACAGCAGAGGGACTGCCATACAGGGGATTCCGGCCAACAGGATTTTATCGATTGCTTTTTCAAGCACGTTAAGACAGGCGACCCCAACGATGGCGTCGACATATCCTGAGACGATGATTTTATGAACGATAGGTGAGCCTTCGGCTACCAAAACACGATAGCCCATGTCTTCGGCCATGCCACGGAAATCAGCAATACTGCAGGCACCGCAGGTTTTACAGTCCAGGCCAAACTGGTCGTAGTCAGCCGGACAGCCTTCTGCATGTTTTAGGCAATGGGGCAGCAGGAAGAGGCGTCGATTTGGCGGGACAGCCGCAACCTGTTCTCGCCAAAATTCGGAAGCAAACATTACCATGGTCCAGCCAAGATAACCTTCCGCAAGTTCCATTTCTTCGAGGATTTTTCGAACCTCAACTTCCATCTCATCCTTGGTCATTGGGCGCGATTTATCGACACCGTCGCAGATAGCCCGACACTTCAATCGAACCGTTTCTCGCATCTCTTTCGAGTTAGGAACTAACTTCAGATGTGAAGTCTTCCGTCGCTTTGACTTGCGTTTCGGTTGGTCGCTGTCGGCTGAGGCATTAACGGGTCCATCAGCAGATGATGCAGTTGCCAAGTTAATGCATTCCTTTATTCAAAAGCTTCCGAACCGGGACTCTCTGCCGAATTACCTGTGTGACTCAAGGCAGCACCTAGTATAGAAGCGGTAAAAATCAATGGGTATAACCTCTCATGATACCACAGCTTAGCGAAGTAGAAACCAATCGGGGAGCATTCGAGGTATCTGTCAGTTTCCACTCGATTTATTAACCATGCAAGTCCCTTCTCGACGGTCTTGGCCTGATGTTCCGGATTTGGGCTATGAAGTAGTGTTTCCAACGCCAGCGCTGTCTCTTCAATACTACTTCCCAACCGCTGATTACAGATTTTTCCGTTTTCCAGACGTTGATGTGAGACTCCACTTCCCCACCCACCATCTTCATTTTGATTTGTGACCAGCCATTGGAATCCCTGTCTGGCTGGTTCCTGCTCCAGATAACCCCAGCATGCATAGGCGAGTAAAACCTTGGCAGTCCCGTAAACGGGGTTTTCTTCCTGTGGATGATCCTGATTACCAAACCAGAGAGGAAACCAACTACCATCTTTATTTTGCTGAGAACGGAGGTACTTAAATCCCTGGTGGACCACTTTGGCGAAGGCTTCAGATTTCCCAGCAAACAAACCATCTTCGGAAATCAGGTCGGCTTCCCATGCTTTTAGGGCTCGCAGGACATGTGCCGACAGATCGGCACCACTTCGATCGAAAGGGAGTTTTCCCCAACCTTTGCAAAACGTTGGCCAGCCGTTGTCCCGATTTTGAAGGTCCAGCATCCATTGAATACCTTCCATGGCGGCCCGGCGTATGCGGGGGAGGTTCTCAAGATGGAAGGAAGGAGAACGTCTGATACTGTGGAGTGCAAGGATTGCAGAAGGAGTGTCATCACAATCCGGGACAGCACCGGAGAGATCGCTCCAACCCCAGCCTCCCGGAGCAGCACCGGTAAATGGATGTGGCTCGGTGTTTTGGCAATTGAGTAGCCAGTCTGTGACTCCCAATTCGGCAGTATCTATTTGGTGATTGTCCAACGCGTTGAGCGAAAGGGAAGTATTCCAGGTGGCCAGATTTGTGTCGATTGGCCAGCTACCATCTTCTCGCAACGTGTCCACCAAAAATCGAACGGCATTTTTGGTGACGGCGTGAGAAGCTCGCCCCGTAGAGATCAGACTCATTGCGACAAACGAGGTTAACGGAATGGCTTCTAAATAGCCGCCACTCGCCGGTTGCATTTGCTCCAATACCTTCACGCTTTTTTTCACGGCCATCGCACGTATGATGCGAGTGATAGGGTTCCACGGTTTTTGATGAAAGTACTTTGCCTGACCAATTCCAACAAGCGCCGGGATGGCATAGCTAACGACGGGCAACTGGAGAAATCGGTAAAAAGACTGAGGAAAGCAAGCCAGTTCGAAAGGTAGTGAAGCAACGTCAGACCATGGAACGAGTCCTGCCAATGCAGCGTTAGTCAGAATAGGTACGGCGAAGGTCTTGTCTTTTCCATATCGTGTTTTCAGCCCATCAATCCACCCCATTTTGTCGACATAAGCGGTAGCACTCTCTATAGCTTCAGAGTAATCCTCTGCCTTCTCGGCCAGTTTGATTGCAGCGATGACGAGAATGGTGGTTGCAATGTTGGAGTAGCTTAAGTTCGTATCTCCCCAGCCACCATCATCGTTTTGGTTATTAGCAAGCCAGGCGGTGCCTGCGTCAAGATAATCGAGCAGTTCCCTACGCTCGGGAAGTCCTTGAGGGTTCATTGGGTAATGTTTGAGGAGCAGGCCCAGCGTGCTGACCGCGGTGGCGGTGGAAAGTGCGGAGTTCGCTAACTCGCCTTTCCAAAAGACTTGCTCGTTTCGATCGTCGAGCAGACGTTGCCGGGCTTTTTCAGCTGCAATTTTTAAACGCGATGAACCAAGCAGTCGTTGTTCAGAAGAGGCGTCGTTTTCCATGGGTTGTGGGCTGTACTGAAAGTACTCGTTATCTTTCTCAACACAGTTCATTATGCTGGGGGTTAGCACGAGAAAGTAGGCTTAGCTCGGCCTGAAGTGCCTCAGCAATTAGGTGTTATGTCTCTAATTGACTAGCTTTGGTTTACCCCGGTTTTTGGGGGTTTTCAGTTCTAGTATCAATCCATTTATCGGCGTTAAAGTGTTTAGAATAGGCTCCGTAATCGTTGAACCAAAACTTCTTCGCCAGACGATAGGCAATATTCTTTTCGGGAATTTCTTTGCCAGGATTGTATTGGGAAGGTCGGATCTCCATTTCCTCAAGCTCTTTAATGGCTTCACCGCGAATGGTGGTATCTTTCGCATTATGTTTTTCAGCCAATTCTTTGAGTAAATCAGGTCGCTCAAGGATGATACAGCCCCGAGTGCTCTCGGCAGCAATTTTTCGGAAGTCGCTTAAGAACTCGGATTCATTGAAGACTTCCTTGAGTGGTCGCTCATCGTAGATTGACTCTTTCGAAAGTTGAATAATCGGACACGGTTCGATATCACCCCAGGGACTGATGTGATGTGTAAACCCGGTTGCCGCAGGACAGAGTGCATTACCATCACCATCATGGTAGGCGTCAATCATAACAATAGGCTTCTTAGCTCGTGTCTCGACCACGAATTTCCGAACGTTATATTGCTGTTCAGGCGTTAAGGCTAATTCAGGGCAGGCATCAGGGCCAACTGGCCGGTAGATGTGGAACCAGCCGTACATGACGCCCAGTTCAATGAGGCGATCGATCCATGCGTCGTTGACCAAATCCTCGTAGTTTGTCTGGCAGACACTCGTGCAGACCCCTGTCAGTAGTCCTGCATCGAGACAATTGTGTAGGCCTTCCATGGTGTCATTAAGCACCTGTAATTTTCCGCGGCGCTCGTTCGAGACAATTTCGGTACCTTCTACACTGATTAGCGGAGTAGCGTTACCGAGGCGTTTTAGTTCTTTGGCAACTTCCGGAGTGATGAAATGGCCGTTAGTGAAGATTTGAAAGTAAACATCTCGATTATCTTCCAGTATCTGAAGTATCTCTTTGTGGAGAAATGGCTCCCCACCAAGCAGGCCAAAGAAGGAATTACCCATCTCTTTCGCCTGGCCAATGATGTCGTTCATTTTTTCGACATCGATCTTCTCCTGTTTTGCTGCTACATCAACCCAACACCCCTGACAGCGAAGATTGCAGCTATTGATGATTGAGATGTAGAGGAATGGTGGAAAGAAGTCACCTTGCTTCAATCGCTTCTTATGCTTTTGAACAGATCGAATACCTTTAAACCCGGCTTTATAAGCGAGATTCCATAAGAGTCGCTTGTTGGTATTAAACAACAACCGTTTTGCCATTCGAAGATACATAGCCGAGGGTAGTCCGGAAATTGTGTTGCGTATAAAGTAGATACTCGATTATTTAGTATAGCCTCCNCCTGCGGACTTGGCACCCATTGAAACTTGATGAACAGAATCTCGCAGGAACATCCTCGATTTGAGGATTGGTTTCGGGCTTTCCAAGTTGGTGGGTGCGTGCTAATTTAAATGATTAACAATGTTGTATTTCGGAAAGCTAATTAGCCCTCGGCGGTTACTTAGTAAATCACCACGGAAATAAAAATGGCTAAACCAAACCATAAAATTAAAAAAGCAAATCACGGTCGTCGACCTGCCAGCTCAAAAGCTCGAAAAGCAAAGCGTAAGCACATCAAAACCTAGTCGTAGTTGCTACTTACTACTTGATAGGTGCTTAGCCAGTGTTGCCGGGGCGAATATAATAACCCCCTGCTACATTTATAAGGACGCAAAACGTTGGCAGAAAAAGAACTACTGATCGACCTTGATTCGATTGATCTCACGACGACCATCGCAGATCTCGAAGAAATTCGTTCGTACAACCCTCAGCGTTTCGAAATGGAACAGCTTTCAGGAGTGTTGTACGAAGACGCAGAAGAAGGCGTCGCTGTAGCCTACAAGGACATTACGGACGACGACTTTTGGACTCGCGGACATATGCCTAATATGCCGTTGATGCCCGGGGTAATGATGCTGGAAGCTTGTGCNCAGGCTTGTAGTTTCTTTTGCCAAAAAAATGATATGCTAGGCGCAGACATGCTCGGTTTTGGTGGACTCGATGAGGTTCGCTTTCGCGATCCCGTCGTTCCGGGTGATCGCCTGATCATTATCTGCAAGTTGATTAAAGCTCGCAGGAACCGGATGGTCGTCTGTAAATTTCAGGGCTTAGTCAATGGNAATCTCGCAGTNGAAGGAATTCTTCGCGGCATTCCAATTCCCACTGCGCAGTTGCAAAGTTTCTTGAACTCTAAATAACCCCACTTCGATAAGGCTCGCTAAATACTCATGGGGCGTCGCGCATTACCGAAACTCGATCCAAAGCTCGAGTACTCGGATTATTACGGCGAAATTGGATGCTTNCCGGATGACTGGGATGTAAGCTCAATTTTTGATTCATCTGTACCGCTGGAAGTGGAACTTGGAAGTGGTAAAGGGTTGTTCATGACCACTGCATCGGGCTTGCATCCGGAACGNAACTTTCTTGGCATTGAGGTACGTAAAAAATACGCNCATTACGGNGCTGCAAAGTTNTCTCAGGNTGGGCGTGACAATGCCTTCATGTTTCACGGTGATGGGTTATTGTTCTTTAGCAAGTTTCTCAAAGATGAGTCTGTCGATGACGTACATGTCTATTTTCCCGACCCGTGGTGGAAATCCAAGCATCGCAAGCGTCGTGTACTCAATGCGGTTTACATGAGGGATGTTGTGCGAGTGCTAAAACATGCTGGTTGTTTTCATTTTTGGACCGACGTAGAAGAGTACTTTCAATCGACACTTGAGCTACTGAAAGGNTTTCCAATGTTGGAAGGGCCATTAGATGTGGAGATGAAGCCCGCAGAGCATGATATGGATTANCGAACTCATTATGAGCGACGTACGAGGCGGTACGAACGCCCCGTATATCGCAGTTTGTATACTCTGCGTCGATAGAGATGTTGAANCCCGAAGAGCTTAATAAGCCCGGGCATCCTTTTTTTCCATGAAGTTAACAAACGACCGGTTAGCGACCCGATTTCCGCCTGGCGTNGGGTAATCTCCTGTAAAGTACCAGTCNCCTGTATGATTTGGACATGCTTTGTGCAGACCTTCAATCGTTTGATAAATAATCTCCACTTCCGCATTCATATCTGGTGGAGTAAGGATTTGACCGATGCGTTTAGAGATTTCTTCGGGAGTGAACGGCTCAAACAGACGGGTGACATGGTTGATGGTCTGAGCTGTTGGCTTGTTCTCCTCNTCCAGACAAGCCTGATAGATCTCGTCAAGAATTTGAGTCTTCCCCTGTTCGTTAATTAGGTCCACCGCCGCTTCGAAGGCAACGAAGTCTGCCATCTTAGACATGTCAATTCCGTAACAATCAGGGAATCGGATTTGAGGCGAAGATGAAACGATGATGATTTTCTTCATCCCCAGACGGTCAAGAATTCTGAGGATACTCGTGCGTAACGTCGTTCCACGAACAATCGAATCATCAAGGACAACAAGCGTATCTTCCCGGCCAATGATACCGTAGGTGGTGTCATACACTTTCGCGACCAGATCTTCCCGATCCGCGTCGGCAGTGATAAATGTTCGCAGCTTCGCGTCCTTAGTCATCAGTTTTTCGATGCGGGGCTGGATCCTCAGCAGACGCTGGATTTCTTCCCCGCTGATGCCCTTCGTGATGGACTCAGCAATTTTGTCGGTTTGATATTTACGAATTCCTTCGACGATCCCGTAAAAAGCAGTTTCAGCCGTATTGGGAATATAGGAAAAGACAGTGTGTTCTAAATCGTAATCGACTTTACTTAGTACGCTCTCGGCCAGCGAACTGCCAAGTTCTTTGCGTTCCCGATAGATATCACTGTCGGTACCACGTGAAAAATAAATGCGTTCAAAAGAACAGGATTTTTTTGGCAGTGGTTCATTGATACATTCGCTGGAGATCGTCCCGTCGTAACGCACAACTAAAGCATGGCCCGGCTCAACTTCCTGAACGGAATCAATAGGTATATTGAGCGCGGTCTGCAGTTGAGGGCGTTCTGAGGCAATGGCCACTATCTCATCATCTTTGTAATAGAATACCGGNCGGATCCCGGCTGGGTCACGCAGGACGAACATATCGCCGTGGCCAATCATACCNGCCATCACATAGCCACCATCAAAAGCCTTTGTGGCCTTCCTTAAGACCATTGGTATATCGAGGTCTTCAATAATGTGTTTGGTAATCTCTTTACGGTCTACTTTTTGCTTATTGTACTTTCGGAAAATCGCATCGTTTGCTTCGTCCAGGAAGTGGCCGATCTTTTCAAGTACGATTACAGTGTCTGTACGGTTACGAGGATGTTGGCCGAGGTCGACCAGCATTTCGAAGAGTTCGACATTGTTGGTGAGGTTGAAGTTTCCTGCCATCACCAGATTTCGTGTCATCCAATTNTTTTGGCGAAGGAAAGGATGACAAAAGGTTTCACCAGANCCACCGAACGTTCCATANCGCAGGTGCCCCAGCAATAGCTCNCCTGCAAACAGAATATTTTCTTTGACCCACTGTCCGTCCTGATANTCNTCGGGATTTCCATCTCGAGCTTCCACGAAGGAGCGCNCCAGGCGGTTGGAAACTTCTATGATTGGATTCTTNCCAGCACTTCGGGTGCGGAAGATATAGGGTTCGCCTGGAGGCATGTCCAGTTTGATAACGGCGGCCCCGGCGCCGTCCTGACCGCGGTTGTGTTGTTTTTCCATCAACAGCGTTAGCTTGTTAACGCCGTACATGGGAGTTCCGTATTTCTGGATATAGTAGTCCAGCGGCTTTAAGAGTCGTATTGCAGCAATACCGCACTCATGGCCGATCCAATCGCTCATAACATACCGTCCTCGGGTTATGTTTGTGTGTTAGATTAGTGAGCTGTCATTCTAGAGACCGCTGAGTGAAACCTCAAGCAAGCTAATGACATTATTCATTGTGTAATAATGCGGCGGCTGCTTTGTCTAGATAAAAGGTGACGTTTGGGTGCTGTTGCAGGGCACTGGCGGTGCATTCACTACCGACAGGTCCTTGAATCGCATCGCGAATAGCTGCGGCTTTATTTTCCCCGGTTGCTAAGAGGATGATTTTTTTAGCATCCATAATTGTCGCAACCCCCATCGTAATCGCGCGTTTTGGCACGTCAGACTTTGAATCGAAGAAGCGAGCATTGTCATCAATGGTCTGGTGGTCCAAATCGGTAATATGAGTACGGCTCCCCAGAGCGGTGCCAGGTTCATTAAATGCGATATGACCGTCTGATCCAATCCCCAGAATTTGTAAGTCAATACCTCCAGCTTCATTGATACGGTCTTCATACCATTGGCAATAAACGCCGTAGTTTTCTTCAACACCCGATGGAATAAAGACTCGCTGGCTCTGAATATCGACTTGATTCAGGAACTGTTGATGCATGAAGTAGTAATAGCTTTGTGGATGGTCACGATGCAGGCCGATGTATTCGTCGAGGTTAAAGCTTGTTACTTCAGCAAAGCTAATATTTCCTGCTTTATAGCTATCAATTAGATTTTTATAACACCCGATTGGCGTGCTCCCGGTTGCCAGACCAAGCACTGCCCTGGGGTTAGATTGGAGGCAATCGATG
The DNA here is from genome assembly GCA_002705165.1 of Planctomycetaceae bacterium. Taxonomy (GTDB): domain Bacteria; phylum Planctomycetota; class Planctomycetia; order Pirellulales; family Pirellulaceae; genus UBA721. The sequence goes on from PAJC01000013.1 coordinate 22,721, forward strand.
AACGCCCTGGAAGCCAGAGTGCTCATGTGTTGATAGTCGTCACAGATAACAACGTTCATTGAAGCGTGTCCAGATAGTTATATTTGTTACAGGCTATACAACAGGGGTAATCGGACCCCAATCGGCTGAAAGAATCAGGCAAGATAGGTACAGCCTACCATAGCGTTAATGTAAGCATAGCCTAGAATTAAGGGTGACTAGGTTTCTAACTTCTCCAATACCACCGCTTCTAGCAGGCAATCGAAGCTCCACCGGTATCGGAAGACTTTTAATTACGAACAAGATACGATGGTTCATTCCACCTTAACTGAAGCAGGCGGTAGTGGTTTCCCAGTACCTCACACCAAGCTACCGGTCACCATGTATGCGACGCCGGGGGAAACAAACCGAGCAGTGGCCGAGCGGATTGCGAGTGTAATTCGTCGAGCTCATGAACAGGGAAGAAAAGCAGTTTTGCTGTTGTCACCCGGCTCCACTCCACAGGGAGTTTATCGNGAACTTGTGCGATTTCATGAGGAGCAGGGTCTTGATTTCTCAAACGTAATCGCCTTTGTGTCCCTCGAGTTCTACGGGCTTGCAAAAGATCGCCCCCAAAGCATTCATGCGTCCTTGCATGCCAATCTGTTGAACCGGGTCAACATTCCAGAGCACCAAATCCATATTCCTGACAGTCAGGTTGAATTGGGTCAGATGACTGAATATTGTCAGGGATTCGACCAGCTTGTTCAGGAAGTTGGCGGAATAGATTTCGCTTTGCTTGGTTTTGGCTCGAATGGTCATATTGCAGGTAACGAACCATTCTCTGAGTCCAATAGCCGCACCCACATGTGTGTACTGGATCCGGTCACGCGGATTTGTCTGGCGAGTGAATTTTTCGGCGAAGATAATGTTCCAACTCAGGCGATTACCATGGGACTCGGAACGATTATGGAATCGCGTGAAGTGGCGGTGTTGGCGTTGGGTGAGCACAAGGCTCGAGTCGTGACAGCTCTGGCTGAAGGTCCAGTCACGAATAAAGTACCTGTTAGTTTGTTTCAGGATCACGGTAACACGAATGTTTATCTGGATTCGGCATCCGCTGGCCGGCTGGAGGCGATCGAAACTCCGTGGACGCTCGGCGGAGTTGAATGGAATGAAACGATGGTGATTCGTGCGATGGTCTGGCTGTCAGAGCAAACGAACAAGCCTTTGTTGAAATTGGACGACGACGATTTCCGAACTCACAATCTACACCAGTTGCTGAGGCATCATGGGCCTTCCCATCTACTTGCCCGTCGGGTATTCAATCTGGTTCAGGGTACTATTTGTGATCAGGTTCTGGCAAACCCTCACCAAAAAGTAATCTGTTTTAGCCCTCACCCTGATGATGACGTGATCAGCATGGGTGGGACCTTGATTCGCCTCAATGAAGAGGGTCATGAGACGCATATTGCCTATATGACCAGCGGTAACATTGCTGTGTTCGATGAGGATGCTCAACGTCTCGCTGATCTGGTCACAGAATATAACCATTTATTCGGAATCGAGAATGAGAAGTCAATCGATGTTGAACATCGGGTGGCAGATGACCTGAAAAATAAAGAGGCAGGACATGCAGACAGTGATGCTGTACTCAAGATCAAAGGNCTCATTCGCTGGAGTGAAGCCAAGGCTGGGGCATTTGTTGTCGGCTGTAAAGAAGAGCATTTGCACTTTTTGGATTTGCCTTTCTACCGAACCGGNACNGTGAAAAAGAATCCCATCGGTGAAGNGGATGTCTCGATTATTGTGTCACTATTGGAATCAGTCGATCCCGATGTGATTTTTGTGGCAGGTGACCTCTCCGACCCCCATGGGACTCATCGCGTCTGTGCGGAAGCAATTTTTAGTGCTATTGAAGTCTTACAGGAACGGATGCGTAAAGTTCCGGAAGTCTTGCTTTATCGTGGTGCGTGGCATGAATACGCAATTCACGAGATTGATTTGAGTGTTCCCCTGAGCCCGGGGCATCAGCAAACAAAACGAACGGCAATTTTTAAGCACGAAAGCCAAAAGGATGAAGCGCTCTTCCCGGGTTCAGACCCTCGCGAGTTCTGGGAACGAGCAGAAGATCGCAACAAAGCAACCGCGATGAAGTTCAATGACTTGGGGTTGCCGGAATTTCCAGCCCTGGAAGCATTTCAACGCTGGAATGGCGAAAAGCTGTAATCTGTAACAGGTCGGGTGAATTTAATGAGCGACTTACTGCGTCAGGAAGTGACCGCCACGGCAGAGAAGATTGTCGTGAAGGTAGGTACGCGCGTTCTGACCGACCAGCAAGGCAACCTTGATCTGGATCGAATTGGCGCTCTGGCTGAACAGTTAACGGCGGTAGCTGAAAGTGGTCGCCAGATCGTGCTTGTGACTAGTGGCGCTGTTGGCGCCGGGATGCATCGTCTTGGAATGAATACCAGACCAACCGATGTTGCGACGCTCCAGGCGATTGCCGCTGTGGGCCAAACCGATCTCATGCAAACCTACCAAAAACTGTTCAATGAACATGGCCGCATTGCTGCTCAGGTCCTGTTAACCGCTAACGAACTGGACGATCGAGTCAGTTATCTAAACGTTCGTAATACACTTCTGGAATTGCTCGAACTTAGCGTTATTCCTGTTGTCAATGAAAACGATACGGTCTCTGTCGACGAATTACAGACGACCTTTGGTGATAATGATCAACTTGCAGCACTGGTTACCAATCTCTTAGGCGCCCAGTTACTTATTATTTTGTCTGACGTAGATGGCCTTTATACCGGTTGTCCAAATGCAGCGGATTCAGAGCTTGTTTCAACAGTAACTTCGTTTAACGAAACCATTTCAAGCTACGTTCAGGAGTCGTCTGGCGGTTTGGGAACAGGTGGGATGGGTTCCAAGTTAAACGCAGTACGTATGGTTACTTTAGCCGGCGAAAACGCAGTCATTGCGAATGGCCGTGAAGCCGATGTGCTTTCCCGCGTGTTAGCAGGTGAAATGCTGGGAACACTTTTTGTCGCAGAAGGCAAGACGCTGTCACCGTGGAAACGCTGGCTGCGATTCTCGGCTCAACCGCAGGGTAAGATTTCACTTGATGATGGTGCCTGTGCAGCGATTCAGCAGGGAGGCAGTAGTTTGCTAGCGATTGGTATTGCCAGTCTGGAAGGACACTTCAATAAAGGCGATGTTGTTCAACTGTGCAATTTAAACGGTCAGGAACTTGCTCGTGGTCTAACGAATTACAATTCGGATGAGTTGCACAAGATACGTGGTCATCGCAGCGAAGAGTTTCAGCAGATTCTGGGTCAGTGTCCATACGATGAAGTCATTCATCGTGATAACCTGGCGCTGGTTTAATTTAGCTGCTTTAAGAGTGTTTGAAACGGTCTTTCCCAAGTACCAAATCCGCTCGTGACTTCCAGATAGCGAATTTGTTTTTCCGCTTCGTCTGACCGGCCATTTCTTAGGTATAACGAGGCAATGTTGAACTTCGCCTGATACCAGCGGTCGCTCTTGGGGGGATTACCTTGCAGGACTCGGCGCCACTGAACTAAGCCCTCTTCGAAATGGTCATCGCTTTGGGTCAGAGCTTGTGCGTAGCGTAGCTGTATTAAACCGTGCCGAGGGTTTTTACGGGCTAATGTTTTATAGTGGTCAATGCTTCCCTTTAGGTTCCCGGACTGCATATAGGCTTCTGCTTCGAGAAGCTCCCATTCTTTTCGGAAATCAGGTTTGACACCGACCAGTTTTGGCGACATTTGCTCGAAGAGATCGATTTGGATTTTGGCAATGACGATACGGGTAGATTCGGGGGCCGCGGCTCCTACGGTTTGCAACTGTTTGAGCATCTGCATCCACTGACTGGGTTTGTTGGCTCCCAGTTTATCAATATGTTCACGAGCGGCTGTGGCTTTACCCTGCGCTGCAAGCGAGACGATCTGTAATGAACTGGCAATTGCTAGCCATTCTTCGTCAGTGCTTTCTGTACTTGCTGCAGCGAGCAAAGCTTCCGCTTCTTTATAGCTATCGTTGGAATAAGTCACCAGCATTCCGACAAGGGTCGTCGCGGCATATCTTTGAACAGGCGTCCATTTCTGAGGAGGGTTAGCGTCCTTATCGAAAATCAATGAGCGAAGATAGTCGGTTAGGGCTTTCACGTCATTAAGTTGGTTTTCGCTTTTGTCTTGTTTGAGCTTGGCTATCCAGCAAACTTCAAGGTTTTGAATGATGGTCGTGTATTTTTGATAATCAGGACTGACTGCCATGTAGCTTTCAATTGCCTCGTCATAGCTTTGCCGCCGTTGTTGTAGCGTTCCGAGCCAGATGGCAGCCTGATCCACTGTACTTCCACGATCAAAATAAGTGAGATGTTCAGTCAAAAGTGTTTCAAATTCCTGCTGACGCGATGCGTCTTGATTCAGAAGTTCGATGACAGCCCGAATTCCCAGCATGTGGACTGCAGCAGCCTGAGGGTGGTTACGTAATTGAACCCCAGTGGTTGTTAGTCGTTCTATATATGCCTGAAGATTATTACGTTTCTGTTCGATGAGCGCTGTTTTATAGAGGACTCGAAATGCCAGATCATTGTTCCCGACGTTTTGAGCGGCTTCGGCTGTTGCGTCGTAAGCATCAATGGCTTCGGTGAATTTGTCCTTCCGGTAAAGACTGTCCGCGGTGCGTTCAAGCACCGCCAAATTCGTACTGTCACCGTTCATGCCGGCATGTTTTAAAAGCTGTAACTCGGCGACTCTGCCCCAATAAGGGCCATGGGTTTGTTCGATATGCTTGACGGTTAGCACTGCTTGTTGCTGATAGTTTTCTGCCCCATTAGTATTTTGTTCCTTGGTTGCTTTGTCCCAGAAATATATGAAGGCATCGAGAAAGGCAAGGTCGTATTCAGGAACTAAAATGCGATTAGATTCGCGAGGCTTGTTAAGCAATTCCAAAGTAGTTTCCAGATCCCGTTCAGCCAGAGCCAGTCGTACAGTTTCCGCCCGAAGTTTCATCATATCTCTGGCAGGCAACGCAAGAAGCTTCAGTCTTTCAGCCGCTATTCTTGCCAGATCAAATTGCTTCAGTTCACGATGACAGGCGATCAGTGCCAAGTGGATTGCTGTGACAAGGGGATCTTCTTCCGACAATTGCGTGAGTGGTTTATTAAGCGCGGTCACCGCTCGTTGTAGCGAGGCAATTTGATCATTAGTGCCATCTGCGTAGGTGTTAGCTTGATTACGGTAGGCTCTTGCCAGATGGTATTGCAGATTTTGCTGAAGGGACAATAATTCGGTCTGTGAGGGATTATTGTCCGTAGCATTCTGGCCAACTTGTGGTAGAAAGTCGTTGATTTGATTATCCAGATTAGTGAGCGATTTGGTGGCCAGTCGTAGTTTCTCTCTAGACTTCTCACGTTGTACACCCGAGGTCTTGGAGATTGTTGACTCAAGTCGCAGTAACTCACCATTGGCGATCAAAGCAAGTGCGGCTTGTAGCTTGACGGGTAATACAAATGGATGATCAGGATTCCCTCCCACGTATTTGTCGGCCAGACGTTGAGCGTTGTTCCAAAAGTCATCTCGTTCATCAGCCGATTGCCGAAGTGCCTGTTGGGAAACTGAGTTAATTAGATGAACCGTCCACTCCATTTTGGTTCGCTCGGTGCTGTCAGCGTCGTTAATCCGGGCTTTACACTGGTACTCGACCAGGGAAAAGAGCCCGCGTTGCTGGAGCCCTTCCAGCATGAACCTATCATCCTGCGGATCTGCCAACGCTGTGCCCTTGGCGGTTAGGACTATCAGGATGGTTAGGATGATAGTTTTCATTCAGCAATGGCAAATTGAATTTGTGTAAAGCCAGCCAGACGGGTGGCATCGTAGACGTCGATTACGTTTCCCACGGGCACGGATTCGTCCGGGTGAAGAATGACAGGTGAATCTGTTTTGATGTCAGCTACGATGGCTAGTCGCTCGCGGACCTCGGTGAGGTTTTCGGCTGGCTGGCCATTGACTGACCAGGCGGGACGCTTGTCCACATAAAAAATACGAACAACGATATCTTCAAATTCGATTTCCGGTGGTGGTTGGTCCAGATTGACAGTTTGCCGTGACCCCTGTTTTTGACTTAGAGAGCTTGGCAGCAGATACTCGACGGCCTGAAAACTAGCAGTCCAAACGAAGAACACCAAAAGTAGAAATACGACGTCGATCATTGGCGTCATTTTTATTTCTAATTCTCGGCGAGTGCCATTAAAGATGGATGGGCGTTTCATTGACTGTTATCCTTCGTCCGTTGGATAGACAGAGAACGACACATTCCAGATCCCCATTTTGGCGCATGCCAACATGACAGGCCGTACTTGTAGAAAGGGAATCTGGCGATCGCTACGGATTCGAACTTCAATATTCGCGCCGTTGTTTGTGACATGTTCAGCCAACCTGTCTTCGACTTGCGCTTCGGAAACCCGACGTCCGCTAATGAGGAGTTGCCCGGAACGAGTGACGTTAATCACAATCCGAGGATTCGTGCTTGGTTCGGATTCCAAACCTGACTCAGCATTTGGTAGGTCGATATCCATTTGAGCTTCCTGCTTTGCCAAATGGCTGGAAACAAGAAAGAAGATGATCAACAGAAATACGACATCAATCATCGGCGTCATATTAAAGCCGACTTCTTTTGATCTGGCGTAACTTGGGATTTGCATCGTGAACAACTACCGATTATCTAATAATCTCTAATTAATCTTGCTTCGNAGAGGGTGGTGTTTGAACGGCNTTACCACGAGCGCGCCGTTTGATAGGGGCGATCGTATGTTGGACTACATAAGAAGCTTCAGCGACTAANTGATCGACCCGGTTTCTAAAGATCGCGAATGCTCCNAGAGACGGAATAGCGACAATTAATCCACCAACGGTAGTTACGAGTGCCTGATAAATCCCTTCAGCAAGATCTCCGGCGCCAGCTGCGCCTTGCGTGGTTGCAACCTGTTGAAAAGCAAAGATCATTCCAGTCACGGTACCGAGCAGGCCTACCATGGGTGCGATGTTNCCAATCACGGAGAGGTACTCGATTTTACGGAATAGCCGGGCTGACTGCTCGGCCATGGCATCTTCCATCGCCTTTTCAATCGCTTCCCAGCCACCTTCCATTTCACCNAGGCCATGGCTGATAACGAACGTCAAAACACAGGGATTCTCTCGACACAAGGNATCGGCTTCGCGATACTTACCAGCAATTAACAGTTCTCTAAGCTGTACACCTAATCCGGTAGGCATAATGTCTTTGGCGCGAAGTGTCAGTAAATGATCGATTACNAGATACAACGCTGTCAGCGATAAGCAAAGCAACAGGATCAGAATCGCCAGNCCGGTAATCCCGCCGGAAAAGACGATATCCGTAAATCCAGTNGATTGGACTTTCGATGTGGGCCCGTCCTGGGCGATGGCTTTCACCTGAAACATCAGTCCGAAAACCAGACCAGTGGCTGCCATGGTAGTTAGCCAGTTAAATCGTCTCACGACGAATCTCCTTCTTTTTTTATTGCATTGCGCGCTTTAATACGTGACTGGATAGACGATTCTAATCGTTTNGCCTGAGTACCTGCGGTGGTGTCACTNTAATTTGCNGCTAATTCTTTACATAAGTTGAGTGCTTCNTCNTATTGAGCCATATCCATCAATTCCTTGACCGCTGCATGGACGGCTTCGGAGCCAAGATGATGCTGGGATGGATAGAGAATAGGTATTCGCATCATGGTCAGTACAGCTTCTTCTTCCATGTCCAGTCGGCGTTTCATCAGAGACACAANATAAAGCGGTCCCGCACGGAGTTCTTTCGGGAGTTCTGTNACCGCCTGATCCCAGTAGGTAACATCCTCGGGTTTGGCTAATGGTGTCTTGCTGCGCCAAAGCTGAGCCGCAGCTAACAGTGCAATCGACCGATCTGAATGTTGCTCGAGTTGCTTAAATAGGAGGAGGGCCTCATCNTTATANGGTGATGANAATAGCCAGCTAGCTCCCACTAGTTGTTTAAGTGGGTTGTCTGCTTTCATTAATTCNCNCCCCCGATGCAGTAGTTCACCGGAAGATGTCAGCGGATGCCAGACGATTGGTGCCGCTGTTAAATATGGGGTATTAGATTGCTGACTTAGTAGTACATCAAAAAATTGATTGGCAGCCTTATGCCAATCCCCCATATTTTGTTCGCATTGAATGATTTTGGCGGTAATGCGATGTTTAACCCATTGGCGAGCCTCTTTGCTATAGGCTTGACGAAAACTAATGGATGCCCGCTCAAACCGACGTTCAAACATATAGCCTTCCGCTGCAATATAGTCCGCATTCCACTTGCTAGAGATATTAGTGATGAGAGAGGAAGGTACTAATTGCTCACGTCCGGAGACTAATTGTAGTTTGAGCTCCTCGTAGTCATAACTAACGATCGTCCCTCGATATGTTTGCATCTTCTTGGTTTTGTTATTGAAGATGGTTACAACGTCCAGTGAAGGTGCCTGCGCATGAATAGTACTGGCCAGGAGGACAGAATAGAAACTGATGACACCAAGCCTGAGAAAGCATCGTCCAGAATTAGATAGCTTGCCCATATTCACTGCTCAAGGATTCCTGAAACTCAAAATGGAAGGTTAACGTATCGGCCCGAGTTTATTCAAGTCGACATAGCTGTATTGGCCGCCATTGAGGTCTGCTAGTCGCATCAAAAAGTTCTTCGGCCCCAGATATCTTCCGACACCAAATTGAATGCAATTGATCGAGGCACCTACTCCGTCATTGCGATTTGTAATGAAGGCCAGTTCGTCAGTTGTCAATTGCGGTTCATCTGCATCCGTCANAAAAAAGATAACGTCTGGCTTCATGTTGAGAGCAATCTTAAGAGCAGCAATGTGATTGGTCTGTCCATTTGGTTCAATGTCTTCAACAAAATTAACCGCTTGTTTGCGGTTGATGGAATTTCCATACAGCAACTTTGGTGGGGATGGAGCAAATGGATTAAAAATNGAAGGATATTCGTTATAGAAGATGATTTGGAACTGATGGTTTTCCTTTAGATCTTCCAGGCTGGCAAGTAGTTGTTGCTGGGCGGCATCGATTGGTCGGCCCTGATAGCCGGACATGGATGCGGATCGNTCAAAGACATAGATAAAACGAGAACCTTTNCCTTTGATCCCAAAAACGCCAGTCTCAACTTTTCCATAATCCCCGCCGANGGAAGTCTTATTATTGGTTAACTCNTCCAGTGTTGGCAGTGCACTATCGCTACTACCATTGGTTTCAATNATTGGCTGGGNACTGGCGTCAGGTAGGCCNCCCGGCAGTTCTAAATCTGAAAAGNTGTCTTCCTGTGTGGTTTCCTCGATTATTTCGCTCAAGGGTGCNGCGGCCTGAGATGTNTCCTGCGCACTCTGTTCGCTTGGATTTTGATGATAGGTCGGACTTTCAGACGAATTCTTAACTAAGACAATGCCACCCTGTGCCGTTTGCTCTTCCGCCGCTCCCTTGAAGAAGGTTGTTTTCCAGGTATAGATCAAAAGAAGAAAAACCAAACAGTGTATTCCGGCTGAGATGAAGACCGCCGAGTTATGCCCATTTTCGTAATAGAACATGTCGTCAGAGTCGCTGAGATCAGCAAGCAATTCAACTTGATTCTCCGCTAGTCCACCGTCCTCATGAGGAGCACTATCAGAAAGAGATTCTTCGATTGCTGATTCGTCGGAGTTTGTCACAAAGTTTTGCCAGTGAGATTAAAGTGAATTGGCGGATGTTTCTATTATAGGGATGGGAAGTGAGATTCGAAGAACGAATAAATCAGAGTTTATGAATGGTATGATTGAATAAGATTGCCCGGGGCATCATTTCCCGAGAACCTGAAGACGGTTTCCGGGGACTTTCAGACAAGATGCATCAATGCTAAGTTCTAAATGTCTAAGCGTTAGAGGAATTTACTTTAGTCAGTTTGAATTTAATCATGGAAATAATCACGCATCCACATCCCACCTTAAAACATCAATCGAAACCGATCCTTCGCATCAATGCTGAATTGAAAGCGATTGTGGCGGAAATGTTTGAGTTGATGTATGAGGCTAAGGGTGTTGGTTTAGCTGCCAATCAGGTTAATCTTCCATTGAGGGTTTTTGTCGCCAATCCCAGCGGTTCCCGGGGGGAGGGTGAAGAATTTGTATTCATTAATCCCGTGATTAGCAAAGGGACAGGCAATGAGGTCGCTGATGAAGGGTGCTTAAGTTTGCCAGGAGTTTACGGTCCGGTAAATCGTTCTAAGAGTATCCATGTGGAAGCATTTAGTATTGATGGACAAGCCATCAGTCTTGATCTGGAAGATTTTATGGCCCGCGTGGTTCAGCACGAAACAGATCATCTGGATGGAGTGATGTTTACTGACCGAATGGTAGAGCATAGCCTTCAGGCAATTCAGGGCGAGATCGAGGAGTTCGAAATAGAATACCGTTCCAAGTTAACGGATGGACTCATTCCTGATGAACAGGCAGTTCATCAAGCGTTAGCCGAATGGGAAGTGAAGTTCTGTAAGTAACGGGCGGGTACATAAGTCATGCGGTTGATCATTATGGGTACGGGACCATTTGCTGTTCCGATGTTTCAGGCGATCCTCAAGGCAGGGCATGAGGTGCCTATCGTTGTAACGCGTCCGACAAGGCCCGCCCGAGGCCGAAAACAACCCCCTTCAAATCCGATGCGAGAGGCTGCAGAGTCGGTTGGCATCGAAGTATGGGCGCCGGAATCAATTAATACTCCGGAAGCGAGAGTGCAACTAGAGTCTTACACAGCTGACTTAATGGTCGTCTGTGACTATGGTCAGATTCTCAATAGTGAGGCACTGGCAACCACTCGTCTGGGAGGTATTAACCTTCATGGATCCCTTTTGCCAAAATACCGAGGGGCAGCACCTGTGCAGTGGGCAGTTATCAATGGNGATTTAACCACTGGTATCACGGTCATTCANATGACTCCTAAATTGGATGGCGGTCCCTCATTAGTTCAGATGGAGACTCCGATTGAGGCGGACGAGAATGCTGAAACGTTGGAAACCCGGCTGTCAACTCTCGGGGCACCAGCCGTTCTTCAGGCAATTACATTGCTTGACGAGTGGGATGAGCAGACAGCGATTGGTGAAATCCAAGACCCGGCTGATATAACCAAAGCTCCACGCCTTACGAAGAACCATGGAGTGATCGACTGGAAGAAGAGTGCTGCAGAGATTCTAAATAATCATCATGGAGTACAGCCCTGGCCGGGCAGTTTTACTGTATGGGATCGCGGGAAACAGCCGATGCGTTTGATTATTTCGGAACTGTCAATTCATGAGCCTGTGGAGAGAGAGGGGCTTTCAGAACCTGATGGGTATTCTGCCGGAGAAGTAATCATCGCTGAAAATGACACCCTCGTTGTGGCGTGTGGGTCAGGAAGCATTCAGTTATTAGAAGTTCAGCCAGCTGGTAAACGGGTGATGACTGCCGGTGAATTTTTACGCGGTTATCAATTGAAATCAGGCATTCGCTTTCAGTAGACCTTCGATGCCCGCTGGCATTCTCTATCTCAAATCTTACAATGAGTTGCGATAGATGACTCAAAATTAACTCGCATGAGGAGTGAGATTCAAATACCGTTATGTCAGATAAACTTCGTTGGGGAATTGTCAGTACGGCAAAGATTGGTACTGAAAAAGTAATTCCTGCAATGCAACAAGCTCAGTACTGCGATATCGTCGCGATTGCTTCTCGGACACAGGAAAAGGCTGATGCAACGGCGGCGGAATTAGGGATTCCAAAAGCCTATGGTTCGTATGAAGCCTTGCTGGCAGATCCGGATATTGACGCCATCTATAATCCGCTACCAAATCATTTGCATGTTCCTGTTTCCATTCAGGCATTAGAAGCCGGCAAGCACGTCCTCTGTGAGAAGCCAATTGCTTTGACCAGTCAAGAGGGTCAGCANCTAGTGGATGCNGCCGCCGCTCATCCTGAGTTGAAATGTATGGAAGCTTTCATGTATCGCCACCATCCACAGTGGCAGAAAGCTCGTGAAATTGTTCGCAGTGGCGAGATCGGAACCCTGACAACGATCAATTCTTTTTTCTCCTATTTCAATGATGATCCGAACAATATTCGCAATATGGCAGACATCGGTGGTGGTGGTTTGATGGATATTGGTTGTTACCCGATCAGTGTCTCTCGGTTTATTTTTGGTGCCGAGCCGAATCGAGTGAGTGGGATTGCAGAATTTCATTCAGAATTTGGAACCGATGTTTTATCGAGTGCTATTTTGGACTTTGGTAATGGTACCTCGACCTTCACATGTTCGACTCAGTTAGCCCCTTATCAGCGAGTCAATATTTACGGTGACAAGGGTCGGATTGAAATCGAAATTCCATTCAATGCTCCACCAGATGCTCCTTGCAAAATGTGGCATCAAAAATCATGTGGTGAGATCGAAGAGATCGTTTTTGATATTTGTGATCAATATGGACTACAGGGAGATTTGTTTTCCCGCGCCGTGCTCGACAACACCGACGTACCTACTCCGATTGCTGATGCCGTTGGTAATATGAGAGTGATCGAAGCGATTTTACGTGCGTCAGAAAGCGAGAGCTGGGAAGCTGTCTAAGCNATTTGCAGATAGATTCCACCCGTTGAGGAAAAGGTTGGACGATGGTTTTAGACCGAGTGAAGAAGAGTTTGGTCTTCTAATCCAAGTAGCAGATTCTCAACACTGATCTCAGCCATCTTGCGGCGAGTCTGCATAGTGGCACTGCCCAGATGCGGAGCGATGGTTACGTTGTCCAGCGACAGTAAAGGATGGTCTCGCGGCAAGGGCTCCGGATCTGTCACATCTAAGCCTGCGGCGTAAATGTGCCCCTCTTGTAATGCTTCGGTTAGNGCTGCGGTATCCACGACTGGTCCACGAGCGACATTGATGAGCACGGCAGAGTTCTTCATTTTGGCAAACTCTTCTTTGCCAATCAGACCGNTGGTCTCTNCAGTCAGCGGGCAGATGCAAACTACGAAGTCGGATTGCTGTAGTAATTCATCCAGCGATACATACGTTAGATTGAGATTATCGGGATTGTCGGCTAACGGCGTTCGTTTGTGATAGACGATATTCATATCGAACGCTGCACAGCGACGGGCGATCTGGTAACCAATTCCACCAAGTCCAATAATCCCAACGGTTTGATGGTGGATTTCCGTGCCCAGCATGTAGGCGGGGTCAAAGTAAGTGAATTCAGAACTGCGAGCGTATCGATCTCCTTCTCGCAATCGACGGCCAGCCGCCAATAGCAGAGTCAACGCCTGGTCCGCCGTGGTTCCATTGAGCACGTGAGGCGTGTTGCCAACCGGTATATTCAAATTCCGAGCAGCCTCGACATCGATGTGATCAACACCCACACCATAGTTACTAACCACTTTTAGATTGCGAAAATTAGCCATGTGCTCGGCTGTCACCAGCATGTGCCCAAAGGTTAAAATACCGTCGACGGTTTCATCTGCACCACCCTCTAAGGTTGCCCACGGAAGGCGTTCGATTTTTCCAGNGAGTAGTTCGATAAGATTGTCGGAAAGTACATCATCTGTAATAACGCGTGGTAACTGAGTCATTCTTTTTCTCCGGCGATTGCCGCTCGCACGTTGTCAACTCGTCCGTTGAGTAGATTTTGGGAAGACGAATCAAATAGGTTTGTTTTTAACGGGTCTTTGAAGTGCGATTTTCTGAGTTGGTAAAGTTTCAGCGGGAGTTTCAGATCTTCAGGTTGAAAATCGTGATGTGAATNTGTTTGCTTTTGAATGTACTCTAAATAAACCAATCCGTATTCATGGGTTGGTTCAATATTTGTTCCTTCTCCAAAATCATTCCAGGTGGCAATTTGTATCAATAGAGAAGAATCTTTCTGAGCCCGGTCAAAAGTTGATTTGAAGGTATTTCCTTTTTCGCTATCAATAAAACCGTAACTTGGACCAANATTCGCCTGGCTATAGATATCTTTAAATCCAGGAAACGCGATCGATATTATTTTCTCTTTTGATGACCTGCTTTCGAGAATNTCCAAATAGCCTTCCCAGGTTTGTCGGTTAATAGTTTCACCGCCGTGTACAGGTGGCCAGCCGAATGCACCATCGNATTGTGCGTCTTGACTGAGGTGAGGGAGGGCGAAAAGTTCCACAGCGGTATTTTGCTTTAATTGCTGCCAACTCTTNGCCTTNAGATGCTGTGGGCCGAAAACCAATAACACAGGNCGATCAGATATTTTGAGATAAGAGCTATCAACAAAACAATTTGTTTTGAGCCACATAAAATCTTTTTGCGCATACTCTAANGACTGTTCAGGNCGAATTTGTTTTTGCTCAATTCGGTGTTTTATAGTTTGGTCTTCATAACAAATTGCATACTTTANACCAGCTTGNCTAATCACATTGATTAGAGCNTTTGTATTTCGATGGATCATGGCATAGTCCCGAAATTCNGACACNCCATACCAGTCGATAATGACTCCGTTAATTCCGGAAAGCTNCATTAATTGAACGTGATATTCAATTGCATGGGCATCAAACGAATCATAGGGACCTATTTGAGGAACGAAATGAGATGCAAGCTCCAGAGGTTTTTTCTCTGGCATGAACTTATTCATTGTCCAGTGCCATCCCCACGTACCGCTGATTGGTTTCGAAGCGTACCAAGGCATGTAATGCACAAAAACTTGCTTATCCTGCTCTCCGAGCAAAGAGCTTCGTGGAGTTAGCAGGCCGAGGCTAACGGCGACGCACCAGACAAGGATATAGAATTTAATTGTTCGCATAATATTAAAAATTATCTCTGAGTCATCCGGCTCATGACAGCAATCGATTCATAAGGCCTGAGAAAGAATTCAATTCTCAAATATGTGGTCTGTACTTTATATTAGATTTGTATCGCTTGAATTGCCAGCCAAGGGTGGGATGCATTAGCGCCACGTTGGTTACCCGTATACAGAAAGGCGTCTACAGTAGAGCGGTCATTTAGAGTCGCTGGCGCACTTTGAACTATTGGGTTAGATCTTTCCTCATCCAACGCGCTCCGTTTGTCGGAGAAAAAATTAAAAGTCGATTGTTTGGGTTGCCGCTTCATTTTTGCGCTAGCCTGCACAAGCATAGAGAGATGTGAAGTATACTGACAGAACGAACTGTGAATTACCGAATGGAGCCCCCTGTTTTATGCATCACACACAATTCTTTTTTTGCGCTCTAATATTTTTAACTTTGAGCTTAGTCGGCCCTAGTCAGGCTGCTGAACGGCCTAATTTTGTCGTCATTATTGGTGACGATATTAGCTGGGATGACTACGGTGCCTACGGTCATCCCCATATACGTACACCTCATGTTGATGCCTTAGCCAAAGGTGGGATGCGTTTCGATCTGGCATTTCTTACCACCAGTTCGTGTAGTCCGAGTCGTTGTAGTATCATGACCGGTCGGTATCCTCATGCCACCGGTGCCGGCGAATTGCATCAGCCTTTGCCTGAAGATCAGCTTACATTTGCCAAAGTTCTACGAGATGAGGGATATTACACAGCAGCGGCCGGAAAGTGGCATTTGGGCAATGCTCCCCGAGATCATTTTGACGCCATCCAAGGAGGAGGTCCGAGCGGTTGCGAGCAGTGGATTCCGACGTTGAAAGCACGAGACAAAGAGAAGCCGTTCTTTATGTGGTTTGCTGCTATCGACGCCCATCGAGGGTGGTCAAAAAACGCGGTGGATCCGCCACATACAAACAAAGAAGTTGTCGTTCCTCCCTATATGCCCGATACCGAAGATGTGCGCAAAGATTTAGCGTTGTATTACGACGAAGTTAGTCGTATGGACGAGTACGTTGGTAAGGTTGTCGCTGAACTGAAGAGACAGGGAGTTTTTGATAATACGGTTTTTCTTGTGATGGCCGATAACGGTCGGCCTTTCCCACGATGTAAGACAACGATGTATGACAGTGGAATTCGAACGCCGTTTGTAGTTTCCTGGCCTCAGGAGGTAGACGCAGGCACGGTCAACAAAAACTTAGTGAGTAGCGTTGATATCGCCTCCACTTTTGTAGAACTGGCAGGACTCGACATCCCTGAGTCTTTTCAGGGTAAATCCTTCGCACAAGGATTACAGAATGCTTTGTCTGTCAGTCGTGAACATATCTTTGCTGAACATAACTGGCACGATTATGCAGCCCACGATCGTGCTGTACGTGACAGTCGATATTTGTATATCCGGAATTCGTTCCCTGAATTTCCTGCAACACCGCCGGCAGATGCTGTTCGCAGCTTAAGCTATGACAGCATGCAGGCTCTGGAATCACAAGGGAAACTACCAGCGCATCAGCGTCAGTGTTTTCTCTACCCGCGT